>CAZRXE010000239.1:0-6045 GCA_964603695.1 uncultured Heliomicrobium sp. | reverse complement strand
CGCCGAACCACATTGATATATTGGTGCGAACGGCCGTCGAGTACCGGCGCAGGGAGCGCAGCTATCACAGCTTCTACGTGATGGCGCGATTGAAACCGGGCGTGACGATGGCGCAGGCGCAGGCGGATATGAACGGCGTGGCGGCTCAACTCAGCCGCGAGTTCTATACCTTCGGGAACCGCAGCCTCAATTTCGGCATCACGGTGGAATCTTATCGCGAGCGTATGTCCGGGCATTTGCGGCGGCTGTTACTGGTACTGTTGGGCGCTGTGGGATTCGTGCTGCTGATTGCCTGCGTCAACGTGGCCAACCTGTTACTGGCACGGGCCGTGACGCGCGAACGCGAAATCGCGGTGCGTGCCGCGCTGGGCGCAAGCCGCTGGCGCATCATTCGGCAACTGCTAACCGAAAGCGCCCTGCTCGCCTTTCTCAGCGGTCTGTTCGGATTGCTGCTGACCTCTTTCGGGTTGAAGGCGCTCGTTGCGCTCTCGCCGGAAAGCGTGCCGCGCTTGAAGGAAGCGACGGTGGACGCAGCGGTACTCGGCTTCACGCTGGCTGTGATGGCGCTCACCGGATTGATTTTCGGCCTGGTTCCGGCGTTTCAAGCCGCGAAGTTCAGCGTCAATGAATCGCTCAAGGAAGGCGGGCACGCCGCCGGCAGCGGTTTGCGCGGACGGCGTGTGCGCGGCGCGCTGGTGGTCGCCGAAGTGGCGCTGGCGCTCATGCTGATGACAGGCGCGGGCTTGCTTATTCGTAGCTTCGCGCGCTTGCAGCAGGTGGATCGCGGCTTCAACCCAAATCAATTGCTCACACTGCGGATGCAATTGCCGGCAGCCAAGTATCCCAACGGCCGGAGCATCGCGGCGTTTTATCAACAGCTTGAAGAGCGCGTCCGCACCCTGCCAGGCATTGAATCCGCCGGTCTGGTTTCGGGGCTGCCGCTGGGAGGCTATTACGACAACTCGACGGTGGCCGTCGAAAACCTGGAAGGGCGCGGCATCAAAACCCTGCAAGGCGATGTGCGTTCGGCCTCGCCGGCCTATTTCAAAACGCTGCGCATTCCGCTGTTGCGGGGCCGCGTCTTCAATGAGTTCGACAGCGCCGACGGAGCCGGCGTGGCAATCATTGACGACGTTTTCGCGCGACGGTTTTTCCAGAACACAGACCCCATCGGCAAGCGCGTTAATTTGATGTCGCGCTTTCACGCGGGTAAGCCCTGGGCCACGATTGTCGGCGTGGTCGGCCACGTCAAAGACACGATTGACGCCCGCGAAACCGGCCAGATTTACAGCCCGCTTCCGCAGCAGCCTTCGGCCACGATGTTTCTGGCCGTGCGCGCCATCGGAGAACCCACGGCACTCACCAATGCCGCGCGCAACGCCGTCTGGGCGCTTGATGCCGAACAACCGATTGCCGGCATCAGCACGATGGCGCAGCGCGTGGACACGTCTGTCGCTCAGCCGCGCCTCAATACGTTGCTGCTCGGCCTGTTTGCGGCAGTTGCGCTGGCTTTGGCCGCCATAGGCATTTACGGCGTGATGAATTACAGCGTCACGCAGCGCACACACGAAATCGGCGTCCGCCTGGCTCTGGGGGCGCGACGCAGTGACATCATCCGTTTAATCGCCCGGCAGGGTTTGTCACTGGTCGCCGCCGGCGTGTTGCTTGGACTGGCCGGCGCTTTCGCGCTGACGCGGCTGATGGCGTCGCTGCTGTTTGAAGTGAACGCCGCCGACCCGCTGACCTTTGCGGGCGTCGCGGCCTTGCTCGTCACCGTCGCACTGCTCGCCTGCTACGTGCCCGCGCGCCGCGCCACCAAAGTAGACCCGCTGACGGCGATGCGTTACGAGTGAGCGCGCCGTCATAACAACTTCATTCAATGGCTTTCAAGAAAAATTTTTTTCTGATGTCCAGAGAATCTTCAACTCAACCCTTTCAAGGAGACTTATGAACATCACCAAACGAATGCTGACCATTCTATTTTCCGGCACGCTACTGTTTTTTTCCGCCACCGAAGCTGGCGCGTTGGCGTTTCAAAAAACCAAATCCGGCGAATTGGCCGGCAAATGGCAAGGCAATGTCACTGCGGGTGACAACGCCATGGGCATCACGCTGGAATTGAAAGCCGATGGCGACAAGCTGACCGGCCAGATCACCAATCCACACGGCAGTTGGCAGGTGACGGACGTGAAATTCGCCGGCGGCAAATGGACGATTGGCTGGCGCACGTCAGAAGGCGGAACCGGCAAAATGATAGGCACTCTGAAAGACAACAAACTCGCGGGCGATTGGGATTTCAGCCCGGCCTTCGTCGGCACGTTTGAACTGAGCAAAGCCGCCGGCGCAACCAGATAGCCTGCGGACCGACGACACAAGCGGTTCAACCGAACTTCTGTTTCAACTGCGCGGCGTAACGGCGGCTGACCGGCAACGGTTCCGGCAACTGGCGCAGGTAAATCCGGTACGAGCGGTTGAACCAGCCTTCGATGCGTTCGACGTAATCCAGATTGACGATGGTTGAGCGATGAATGCGGGCGAAGTGTTTTTCAGGCAGGCGCTCTTCCCATTCTTTCAGCGATTTCAAGATCAGCGATGTTTTGCCGTCGGTGGTGACGAGTTCGGAATAATCTCCGGCGGCGCGCAAACAGACGATCCGGTCGAGTTTCAAAAACTGCGCGCGTTCGTCCATTTCCAGAAACAGGCGATCGGTGTAATCGAGTTTGCGCGGAGTTTGCGCGGGCGCGGCGTCATTGGCCGTCAGGCGCGCGAGCGCAGCGGCCAGGCGTTCCGGGTTGATCGGTTTGAGCAGGTAATCCAGCGCGTTCACTTCAAAAGCGCGCAGCGCGTAAGCGTCGTAAGCCGTGACGAAAATGACGCGGCAAGGCACATCGAGCTGCTCCACCAAATCAAATCCGGACGCGCCCGGCATCTTAATGTCCAGAAAGATCACGTCTGGTTCGACGGCGCGCGCCAGTTCCAGCGCCTGAGCGGCGCTTTCGGCTTCTCCGGCAATTTCAATGTACGGATGTTCGGCCAGCAGCGAACGCAGTTCGCGCCGCGCCAGTCGTTCGTCATCCACAATGATCGCTCGCCAGATTGTCATCGCGTTTCGATCTCGATCACCGCGCGTACCCAGCCGTCGGTTTCGCCGATTTCAAAGCGGCTGTGACCGGGGTAAAGCTGCGCCAGCCGTTCCTGAATGTTGCGCAACCCGATGCCCAGACCGTTGCCGTTGACTTGCGCGGCGGGCCAACAGCCGGAGTTGGCAACTTCGACAAAAAGCTTATCGCCTTTCGCGCGCGCGGCGATGTTCAGTTTGAGCGGCGCGAACTGTTCCAGGCCGTGTTTGACGGCGTTTTCCACCAACGGATGAATCAAAAAACCCGGCAACGGAAAGTCTTCCGCCGCCGGGTCAATGTCGTAACTCACCTGCAATTTGTCTTCAAAACGAATTTGTTCAATCGCCAGATAGTTGCGAATGGCGGCGAGTTCTTCGCGCAATGGAATGGTGGCGACGTTGGCGCTGAGCAGCGAATAACGCAGAAATTCGGAAAACTCCGTAATCATGCGTTTGGCGCGTTGCCGGTCTTCGTCCACCGAAGCGCGTATGGAGTTTAGCGCGTTGAACAGAAAGTGCGGGTTGAGCTGATAACGCAACAGTTCCAATTGCGCCTGTTGCGCCAGCGCAGTGGCTTGCAGGGCGCGCTCGCGTTCGGTCTGCCATTCGCGCCAGTATTTGATGGCGAAATACAGCGCGCTCCAACCAAACATCACGTAGGTGAAATCCAGCACATTGCCCAGTTGCTTAGACCAATAAGCAGCCGACGCCAGATCAAGACGTTCGTGATTCTGCCAGGCGAAAAAGGCTTGATAACTCGCCACCCAGAGCATGCCGAACAACGTAGAGCCAATCAGCGCCGTCGCGCCGATGCGCGGAAACGCATTCGATTCGCGCCAGACGCGGCGATACGCCAGCCGCAAAACAAAGGTCAGCAAACAGCCCAGCACCGCTTTGACCAGCTTGATCCACAACAGCCTGAGCGCGCTTTGCCCCGGACGCAGCACGGACAGAAAAGCTATGAACACCGTCAGGCCGTACAGCCCCCAACCGCAAAGCTGAAAGACCCAGAAGGGCGGCAAAGATTGTTTGAGATTTTGGTCCGGCATCAGCGACAGCTTAACAGCAACTTTTGATTATGGCCTGCGTTGATAAACGCTTTTGTCGTGCAAGCGCCAGGTCTTGCCGCCGTCTCGCGATTGCTCGACTATTTTCTCGAACCCACCCGCAGACAATGGATTCCAATAAGTGCGCGACAGGACGGGCTGTCCATCCAGCATCCAGTCGCGATAAAAACGCCACTGGCCGGATTCCCAACGCCCTTCCCAGCTTTGATACGACAACCGGTCATCCATCAGAAAAAGCAGGAACCAGCGTTGCCGCGAAATATCGTAGGATCGAAAAAGCAGCGATTCTCCGCGTTCGTTCTTCCAGGATTCCCGAAGCGAGCAGCCGCGCAGAATTTTTTCGATTCGCAGGCCGCCAGAGCCGGACGCCAATTGCCACTCGCCAATCAAAAAATCGAAGGCTTTGGCTTCCGCTGTCTCACAAGCAGCCGCGTTCAGCTCCTGTGCGCAAACGAATGAAGACAACAGCAAGAGCCAAAGGATCAGAAAGGATTTTTTCATAAGCCTGCCATTAAGGTTTCGTCTTCGGTTCCGCGTAAAAAGTCTTGTTGACGATCTTCCACTCACCGTCCACTTTCAGCAGCGACATATAGTCAGTGAATTTCATCTGCGGATAATCGAGCACAATTTTGGCGACGCCGGTGTTGCCCGTGATGTTGACGCTTTCGATCCAGCGTTTGCGCTGGGATTCATCGGCGGCGGGTTTGCCGGTTGCGCCGGCGATGTATTCGGCACTGGTGCGCGTGTTGAATTTACCGTCGCGAAACCAGAATAGTTTGGCTTCGGGATGAAAAGCCTTTTTGAAAAACTCCGCATCGCCCGTGGCGTGGCCTTTCAGATAATTTTCCAGCGGCACGCGCGCGGCGGTTTCTTCCGTTGTCGTCTGGGGAGCAGTCGTGTTCGCCGCGTAAATCGCGGCCAGCAGCAATAGTCCGCAAAACAAAACTGATTGAAGCATTTTGACTCCTTGTGAATGGTGATGGGATTGGTGGTCTTCAAACCGGCGACAAGATAACTGAAGCGCGCACGCGGAAGAGATGGGCAATCTGTAAGCGGTTTGCTCGGGGGATGAGCGGTGTACGGTTTCGTTGAACAGCCTCGCGCCCGGTTTTTATTTGGCTTGATCCTTTGGGCGGGCGCAAAAAATTGACGGGTCTACTGCTCGGGTGTAGCATTCCCGCCGTCTTCGGCGTTGTGTCGGTTCATCTGTTTTTTGATCTTTCTTCAGCGAATTTCGCGCCACTACATTTTTGCCGATGAACTTGTTCGGAAAGTGAGTCAGCCCCAAATGCTGCTTGGCAAGTGATGCCTGAATGTCTCACCGTTCAGCGCCTTCTTTCGCAAGGTGGAGAGTCAGCCCGGTGTATCCTTTGCAACGCCCGGGACACAAGGTGACTTGAGCCTTTCGTTTACAGCGAGTTCGCTCATTGAACCTGATGAGATGGGATTGATGGGCGGCTTGTGGAGATCGCAAGATGCTGTCACTGAGAGTCGGAATGTTCGGCAAGCTAGTTGTCCAACAAAACAACACGGTTTGGAGATGGGAAGATTGCGGCAGGATTCAGGAGATTTTTTGTTATCTGATGGTTCATCGCTTTGCGCGCCATTCCCGCGAACAATTGGCCGAGTTGTTCTGGTGCAACCGGCCTGCGGCGGTGAGCAAGAAAAACCTGCGTCAAGCACTTTGGCAACTGCAATGCCGCTGCACACACCATCTGGGAGAAAGCGCCGCGCCTTTGCTGGAAGCCAATTCCGCCTGGGTGTATCTGAACCCGGAGGTGGAATTATGGACGGATGTCAGCGCCTTCGAGCAGGCCTATGAATCTTCGTGCCATTTGGAGGAATTCGACGCCGTGCGCC
>CAZRXE010000238.1:0-5552 GCA_964603695.1 uncultured Heliomicrobium sp. | reverse complement strand
GATGTACAACTGCGAACCGACGGTTAACCATTCGATGTCTTGCGCGCGTCCGGCAAAGACGCGTTCGATTTGCAGCGCCGCACGCGCCAAGCGGCGCACCATCGCATCGGTCAAGACAATGCGACCGGTTTCGATGTTGACTTCGCGCACGCCGCCGCGTTCGTCAAAGGTCAGCATGGTGTCGTCGCCGGAACGAGTCAGCACACGAACCGCGCCGGTTCGTGGATTGAACAATAATTGTTCAGGCACGCGGCGACCTTCGACCACGCGAATTCCCAAACCGCGTTTGGCATTGACGTAAACCGACCGTCGGTCTTCTTTGTCGAAAGGGTTTGTCGTAATCAACACGCCCGCCGCTTCGGCATTCATGCCTTCCTGAACCAGCACCGCCGGATAAACCGCCGCGTGATTGATGCCGAAGCTTTCGCGCGCTTCGTAAGCTTCATAATTCCACAGCGACGCCCAAACCGTTTTTATCGCTTCGAGCAGCGCCGCGTCGTCGCGGACATTCGGCACCGTCGTGTACAGTCCCGCGCCGCTGAAATTCGGTAGGTCTTCGGAATTGGTCGAACTGCGCACGAAAACGCCTTTGTCGCCGAAGAGCAAACGCTTTTTGGCAACGATGGCGCGAGCAAATTCTTCGTTCAATTTTCCGGCTTGAAGCCAAACGCGCATCTCGGCCAAGCGATGTTTGCGATAAACCGGATCGTGATTGAAACGATCATTGCCAAGCATTTCCAATACCACTTCATCCAGTTTGTTCTCTTCGATGAATTGCTGGTAATAAAAAAATGGAATCGAAAAGCCCTTCGGCACGACGATGTCGGCGACTTGCCAGGCAACCGCCGCGTGCGCGACTTCGCCCAAATTGGCTGACTTCACGCCGAAGCGTTTGGCGTCTGTCTTTCGTTGCCGGCTCAATTCGACAAGCGATTTGAACTCCAGGTCGGCTTCCGGCGTCAGCAAGTCTGAACGCTCGGCCAGCTTGCGCCCGGCTTCGGTGGTTTCATTGGTGTCGGCACGGCGCAAGGTGTAGCCGTCTTCGCGTGCCTCAAAGTAAACGAATTTGCCTTCGAGCGGTTTGAAAAGTTCGGCGGCGTTTTTGATGTAAGCGTTCGGCACGCCCCAGCCTTTGGCCAACAGATTGACGTGAGCCAGCGGCGTGGAAAAAGCAGTGGTGACGACACCCGAAACCGGCGTCAAAGTGATCGGCGATTCGCGGAAAATAACTATCTCGTTGCGGTCTAGAATTGTGTCATCAGTAATTCGATCCAGAATGCGCAACACGCCGACACCTTTGGATTGATGCAGCGGCAAGTAATCCTGCGGCGCGTTGATCTCCGCCGCCGACAAACGCGGCACATCGGCGAGTTGTTTGGACGCCTCTTCCTGCCGCGCGGAGTTTGGCTTGAACGCGATGGGCGCGAAAAAGCTTGTGCTGATGGTTTGGTAGGCGTCCCGAACGATTTCCGCCGTTGCCAGGTCGCCTTCCCAAAATTCAAAAGTGAATTTGCCAAGCTTCGGTTGATAAGCGATGGTGCCGAGGATGAAACGGCGATTGGCTTCCAAATAGTTGTGCTTGAAAAATTCGCGCCCGCGTTCCAGGCTCAGGTAGTTCGCGCTGACGAATTCGGTGTGAAACGAATACCGCTTGGAATTGACGTAATAAATTTTCTTGTCGGCGCTGCGGTCTATGACGAACATCAAATGCGGTAGCGCATAAAAGCGGCCTTGATAATAGATACGCGACAGTTTGTCGAAATCGGCTTGCGAGGCGATGCGTGGCAAGAAACGAATAGCAATCTCTTTGCCCGGCGATTGGCCGATCACCGGCGCAACGAAACACAGCAATAAAACCAGAACTCGAAACATCGGAGTGAATTTACTCACTCGCGCCGAAACTGCAACCCTGATTTTCAAATCGTGACCCGGCTGGAACAAAAGTTAAGAACGGCGCTGCGCCGATTGAACATCGGCGCGGAAAGTGCGTTGCTCGTGGCCGTTTCGGGCGGCGCAGATTCCGTGGCGCTGCTTGATGCCTTGCTGCAACTGCGCCGCTACGGGCAAGCACCGCAAACGATTTTGGCAGCTCACCTCAACCACCAACTTCGCGGCGATGAGTCCGACGGCGATGAAAATTTCGTGCGGGCGTTGGCGGCTAAGTTGGCTGTGAATGTTGTCGTGGACAGCATTGCTGTGGGCGCACAGGCGCTGGCCGAGCGGCAAAATCTGGAAGCGACGGCGCGACGGCTGCGTTACGAATTTTTGACCCGCGCAGCGGAAAGCTGCGGCGCGCAATTCGTTTGCACTGCCCACACGCAAAACGATCAAGCCGAAACTGTTCTAATGCGCTTGTTGCGCGGTGCGGGTGCTGAAGGCCTGCGCGGCATTTATCCCTCGCTGCAATTAACTGCGTCCATCAAGTTAATTCGCCCTATGCTCTCGGTTTCGCGAACTGAAGTGATCGAACATTGCCGATATCGCAACCTGGAATTCCGCACGGACAGTTCAAACTTCTCTTTAGAATTCACGCGCAACCGAATTCGGCAGGAATTGATGCCTTTGCTGCGTGGGTTCAATCCGCGTTTGGACGAGACTTTGGCGCGTACGGCGGGGTTGCTGTCTGAAGATCAGGAGTTTTTGGAACAAACAGCGGCAGAAGCATTGGCTGCCGCGCAAGTGGAAGCCGAGTTAGACGCAAAATTATTGCGTGCTTATCCGCCAACTATTCAACGGCGAATGTTGCGGCTGTGGCTGCGCAAACAGCGCGGTTTGCAGCGAATCGAAGCCGTTCATCTGGCTGCCGTCGAAAGTTTGGTGGTGCGCGGCGCGGGCGGTCGTACGGTGGAATTGCCCGGCGGTTGGCAAGTCCGGCTCAAATCGGGCAAGCTGCGCTTAGCTAAAGCTGAGACTGAGGGTAGGATTTGAAACAGTTTTGGAAAATCCATCGCAGTAGAATATCGAAACTTCTGCTCTTGAGGTGGCGTCTTCGACACTGGACGGCAAAATGGCAAGCCAAATTCAAATGAATAGGCTAGAATGCCGCGCAGGTTTTTAATTGGAGGTAAATGGTTTTGAACTCGACAGTAAGACAGGTAATTTTTTGGGTGGTGATTATCGGCGGAGCGATTCTGCTCTACCGTTTCTTCCACAATCCGAGCGGCAACCAGCCGTTACAACTTTCCTACTCCGAACTGATAGAGAAAGTGGAAGGCAAGCAGGTGGCAACCGCAAGCGTGGAGCGGGAAAAGGTGACCGGCAAGCTGAACAATCAGCAAAGCTATACTACCGAAATCGGCGGTGAAGAAAGCGGAAACACCATCGCCGAAAAAATGCGTTCAAACAGTGTCAAGGTCGAATACAAAAACTCTTCGACCAGCGGAATGTGGATGCAGGCGCTGATTTTTTACGCACCGTTTATTTTGATTATTGCCTTGTGGGTCTTCATGCTGCGGCAGATGCAGTCTGGGGGCAACAAGGCATTATCTTTTGGCAAGAGCCGCGCCAAGCTGCTCTCGAATCAACAAAAGCGCGTCACCTTCAAGGACGTAGCGGGCGTGGACGAAGCCAAAGAAGAGTTGCAAGAGATCATTGAATTTTTGAAAGAGCCGCAGAAATTCCAGAAGCTCGGCGGACGCATTCCGAAAGGCGTGCTGATGATGGGGCCTCCGGGCACGGGCAAGACCCTGCTGGCGCGCGCCATCGCGGGCGAAGCCAATGTGCCGTTCTTCTCGATTTCGGGTTCGGATTTCGTCGAAATGTTCGTCGGCGTCGGTGCCAGCCGCGTCCGCGATCTGTTTGAGCAAGGCAAAAAGAACGCGCCCTGCATCATCTTCATTGACGAAATTGACGCCGTTGGTCGCCATCGTGGTGCCGGACTTGGCGGCGGTCACGACGAACGCGAACAAACCCTGAACCAATTGCTGGTAGAAATGGACGGCTTCGAATCGAACGACGGCGTAATTCTGGTCGCTTCGACCAACCGCCCGGATGTGCTTGATCCGGCATTGCTCCGTCCTGGACGTTTCGACCGTCGCGTCATCGTCAATCGCCCTGACGTCAAAGGCCGCGAAGGCATTCTGGCCGTTCACACACGCAAAATCCCGCTTGGCGAAGACGTGGAAATTTCCGTCATCGCGCGCGGCACACCGGGCTTCACCGGCGCTGATCTGGCCAATTTGGTCAATGAAGCCGCGCTCAATGCCGCTCGCTACAACAAAAAGATGGTGGGGATGTACGACTTCGAATGGGCAAAAGACAAAGTCCTGATGGGGTCTGAACGCAAATCCGCCGTGATGTCCGAGGACGAAAAGAAAACCACGGCCTACCACGAAGCCGGTCACACCATCGTCGGGATGAAAGTCCCGAACGCCGATCCGGTTCACAAAGTCACCATCATTCCGCGCGGCATGGCGCTCGGCCTGACGCAGCAGTTGCCGGAAGGCGACCACTACACGCATTCGCTGGATTATATTGAAGGTTCAATCGCCATTTTGATGGGCGGACGTTTGGCCGAAGACATCTTCCTCGGCAAAGTGACGACCGGCGCATCAAACGACATCGAACGCGCCACCGAACTGGCTCGCCGTATGGTGTGCGAATTCGGCATGTCAAACCTGGGGCCGCTGACTTTCGGCAAAAAGGAAGAACAAATCTTCCTGGGCCGCGAAATCGCGCAGCATCAGGATTACAGCGAAGACACCGCCGTCAAAATTGACCAGGAAGTGAAGCGGATCGTGATGGATCAATACGAACGCGCCCGTCAGATCATTCTGGACAACCGCGACGCGCTCGACCGTATGGCGAAGGAATTGTTGCAACGCGAAACGCTCGACGCCGTGCAAATTCGCCGTGTCGTTGCCGGGCTGCCGCTGGATGACGACACACCGTCGCCGACACCGCGCCCAGGCTCCGACAAACCTGCGGACAAGGAACCCGTGCTGAAACCGATTCTTCCTCCGATCACCGGCGGAAATCCGGCCACGGCCTAAACCGCAAATCACCGCAAACAACAAAGGTGAAGGGGAAGCAACTCCTCTTCACCTTTTCTTTTAACCGCCTGCTTATGCCGCTCAAAGCCGAACTCACCTGCCTGCTTTTGGTCGCGCTGATTGCGGTGTCGCCGCAATCCAAACCGGAACCAAAAAAGCCTTCCGTCAAATTCACCGACGCAACGCAAAGCGCGGGCATCAACTTCATCAACGCTTCTTCGCCGGACAAAAAATACATCGTCGAAAGCATGAGCGGCGGCGCGGCGATGTTCGATTTCGACAACGATGGGCGGCTGGACATTTATCTGGTCAACTCTTACACCGTTGAAGCCGCGCTCGCCAAAAAGCCGCGCCCGAAAGCCGCGCTTTATCGCAATTTGGGCAATGGAAAGTTTGAAGACGTGACCGCCAAAGCAGGCGTTGACGATCCCGGCTGGGCAATGGGCGCAAGCGTTGCCGATTTCGACAACGACGGCAACGACGATCTTTATGTCACCTGCTTCGGCCCGAACAAACTCTATCGAAATCTGGGCAACGGCAAGTTTGAAGACCTAACGGCAA
>CAZRXE010000237.1:0-5384 GCA_964603695.1 uncultured Heliomicrobium sp. | reverse complement strand
CAACCACCACCACGTCGTTGAGTTGACCTTGCGTGCCTTCCTTGATGGCTGTCGCTTGCGGTTCGCTGGGGACGATGATTGTCCGCAGCTTTGGTGCGAAGAATCGCAGCGCATCCGCTGCGCCCACGCCCACGCCGCCGGCCATCACGTAATCAGCCAAGCCTTTGGTGGTGGGCAGCATGTTGGCCGCGTAACCGATAGCCACGCCGACGCCGCACTTGGCCGCCGCGTTGAACAGCGGATTGACCGGCAACGGCAACAGGTTGGCCACGAACGTGGTCGCCAACGCGCCGACCGCAGCCGCGCCGCCTTTTTTGACAATGTCGGCAACGTTCGGATTGCGTTGGGCGCGCACCGTCGAAGGGTTTTTCTTTCCGCGCGACTTGGTGACTTTTGCTTTGCTGTTCCGCTGTTTGGTGGGGCGCTTCGGTTTAGCCCCGAACGGATTGACCGCCATCAAATGCGGGTTATGAAGTTTTGCTGCTCTTGCCATGTTGTTTCTCTCCTTCTCCTGCTTTTGGTACGGCAGATCATTCGCCTGCCGCTGCTTTTGTTTCAGCAGCTTTCAAGCTGCCGTACTCAAAAAATCAATTGTGGATACCGCTCGCCTCGATCCAGTATTCGCCGCCTTTGAAGATCAATTCCCCATCCTTGTTGATGTGGAAGATCGGCGGTTTGCCGGTTTCCTCACCCAGCGTGTGGTAATAGAGGCGCGGCTTCGTATCGCCCAGGTGAGATTTCTGCGCGCGGTAGGTGACTTCGTAGATGTAGCCGTGATTGCCCGGCGGCAGATAACCGCCGAAGTAAGGCAGCTTCTGACCTGGCGCGGAGGTCAGCACCAATTCAAAGCGTCCGTCGGCGTATTGATGCCCGGCCAGCTTGGCGGCAATTTCCTGGTCTTCCAGATTCACCGTGTGACGTTTGCCGTCCGCATCAATCCACTTGAATTCAACGAAGTCGCCGAGTTCATCCAGATTGCGCGGCGCGCCGGTCGGGGCGACGACTGTGGCGTGCCCGGTGTGCGGCTGGCCAGTGAACAATTCGAACAGTTCACCATCCGGATTGCGGCGTTCGGCTTTCTTCTTCTTCGGAATCGGTGCGCGTTTCTCGCCGCCGAAGTAATCCTGCTTGTCGCTGAGCGTGGCCGCGAATTTGGCGTAGCCCGCGTGGCTATAAAGCGATTTGGCTTTTTTGACAGCCTGCATTTTGTTGGGCGAAACCAAAACGCCAAGCTCGATTTCCTTGCCTGCCGAATTGATACCCGTCACCAGATAACGCGGATTGCGCTGCCTGCCCTGCTTGCCGGTTGCTTTGCCGCGTGCGCCGGCAATCACTTCGCGCATCGTCTTTTTCAGCAACGAAGGCGAAGCAGTTTCAAATCGCTTTGCGCCAAGCTTCTTTCGGACGGCGTCAATCACGGTCGGGTTCTTTCGCAAGAAGCCGAGCAATTGATCCATCGAAGCATCCGGCGCAAATAAATCGCGCTGCCCTTGTTTGATGATCCGTTCGCGCGCCGTCGCATAGCCCGGCCCGCCGGAACGGTAATGCTGCGTGACGGCAATTGGCGTCGCCGACGAATAGGAAGCGGAGTTGCGTTTTGACGCCGCCTTTTTGCTGGCACGCTTCGGATTAACTTTCTTGCCTGCCGCGCTCGCACGCCGTTTCTTGGCTGCACGTTGCTTGAGCACGGCCTGTGCTGCTGCGCCGTAAAGCACCTTGCCGTTGCGTCGCACGCCCGGATTTTTTTTACTCTTCTTCGTCGTCTTGGTCTTCGTCGTCGGCATCGTCTTCTTCCTCTTCTTCGTCGTTGTCGTCGTCGTCTTCTTCCTCTTCGTCGTCACCAAGGTCGGCGATGTCTTCCAACGCGGTTTCAATCGCGTCCAGGATGATTTGCGCGGACTCGCCATCATCGGTGTCCAGCCGGTCATTGGCTTCATCGGCCAAGAAATTCAGCACCCCAGCAAAGCCGAACACGTTCACGGCCTTTTCAATCAATTTGCGGTACTCCGCTTCCAATTCTTCCAAGCTTGGATTGGTGCGTTTACTCATTGCTCATCGCCTCAAAAGAATGATCCCCACAAAGGCCGCTGCCGCGATGGCGAACGGCGTACTGATTCCCAGCCCGGTCAGAAAGCTATTTAATCCGCCGGACTTGTTGCCCAGATCAATGTTGTTGCGGTTGTAATCGCCTGTGCCTGGCTGAGCAGGCGCGCCGGCTGATTGTCCTGTTGGCGCAATGCCCTGACTCACAATGCGCAAGTTGTTATGGGCGGGGTTCGGATCGGCTTCAAGACCCGCGCGTTTGGCCAATTGCTCCAAGTCCCAACGCAGATCATCTTTCAGCCTGCGATTCATCGGTGTCGTCATTTCAATCACAAGTTGATTGCGGTAAGCACTGTTGAGCCACTTGGATTCCACGGTTTTGACCTGGATGGATTGAAGTCCCAACTCCGCAGGCATCAGCTTGCGCAGCACAGCTACACGCTTTTCAAATTCGCCCTGCTCAGTCGCGTAAAGTGAATATCCAGCCAGGGCAAACATCACCGACCATTCGAGCCGTGCGCCGGTGATGAGTTCATCATTGGAAACAGCGTGAACAGTGGTGGGCGCAAGCTTTTTGACGGCGACCTTTTTCTTGGTCACTGCGCCCAAACCGAAATCAGTTGTAAGGAAATACATCTGCATCAGTGCATCAGATTCGTTTGTTGACTTCCTCAATCGTCGCCCCGGCGGGCAAGCCCAAAGCGGTGCTGAGCTTGACGTTGGCGCGGAGCTTTTGAATCAGACTCCACACCAGCACGGCAATCGCGCCCGTCAGCCACACCAGCACGCCGCTGGATTGGTCTTGCGTGATGACGCCCTTGGCGACCAGCCACACAAACAGACCATTCAACAGGAAACGGACAACGCTGCCCGTCACGGATTTGAAAAGTTCAGGAATCATCAAAACCTCTTTGGTTAAGGGTTCAGTCGAAACTGACCGGATTACTAAAAGTACTTTTTGAACAGATAAAAACCGCCGGCAAGCAACAGCAGCGTCCCCCAGCCGAAGCCGCCGGAAGCATTTACGCCGCCCGGACTGACGCCGACGTTGACACCGACATCGCCGAGCGCGTCGCAGCCGGCCAACTGTCCCGGTGCCCATTCGGAGTTGAACGGCATCGAATCCACGATGTCTTCAAGTCCGTTGTCTTGATTCAAATTGCTTCTGCCGATCCGCATGTTTTTCTCCTACTTCTTTGAGGTCAGCATCGCGACCAACAAGGCCGCGCCTGCCGCGATTGCGCCTTGAATCAGCCAATCGCGTGTCTTGGAACTTTCTATTGCTGCTGCGTCCGTCGCTTGCGGTAGTTGCGGCACGATTTGCGGCTGCGCCTGGTAATAACCTGGCGGTGCGAACTGATGCCCCATCGGACGCGCACTCATCTGCCGCTGCGGCAATCGTTTTTTGTCTCGAAACTTATTCAGTTGGCGAGACAGCGTTGGGGCCAACGATTCCACAAGCGGCGGCGGTGGTGCTGTTGGCGGCTCTGCCGGCGTTGGCGCCGGCGGCGTTGTTGGCGGCACATCGTCCGCCAAAAAAATCGAATACATCAGCGTCCCCTCTTTGGCGGCTCTTTGTAGAGCAGAAACAGCGCGCCCAGGCCGAGCGCGAGGTACAGCACCGGGATGCGCGTCCCGCCGATGTTCAAACCTTTATTCAAATCGAAGCCGAGTTTGGTGTTGATGCCGCCTTCGTCGTCATCGCGTCCGCGTCGGCGGTCTTCCTGTTCCGGTCGTTGCGGCGCGTCGGGAGCTTGGGATTGAAATTGCGGCTGCGGCTGTGGATTGCGAAAGCTCTGATAAGCAGCCACGCCCACCGGCAGGGCCGTGCCAATGGCCGTCAATACGCTCTGCCACTTCGGCGGCTGCTTTGCCGCTTGCGAGGCTTGCGCACCGATGGACGTGAGGCTTGATAAATTCACAAACCCTAGTGCCTCATCATTGGCCATCGCCGTCAGCATTTGATTCATTGCGTCCCCTCAATTTCCCGCGCAGATCGCTGCGCAACTCTCCGATTAAACTGTCTAAAAATCCGTCCGCCCGGCGGCCAAGTTCTTCCGCCGCTTCCCGCACGGTATTGGCAACTTCGCGCTGAAGCCGCTGGCCGGCCTCTGCCGCCACGATTTGCGCCTGCTGTTTCAATCGTTCCTGGATCATTGCCGCCTCGAAAAAATCAGCGCGCCACCCAGAATGAGCGCACCAAGTACCATCGGCTGACTCAGCAAGCCGCCAGCTTCATCTGCCTTGCCTTTACGGCCTTTGCCGCTTCGTTCCTTTTTGTCGGCCTTCTCCGCCTTCTCTGCTTGTGCGGCGCGTTCAGCGGCTGCGGCGGCTTCGGCTTTGGCCTGTTCTTCTTGCTGTTTGCGTTGCATCCACGCGGCGCATTCGCCTTTGGGTTCTTCCACGTTGGAACCTGCCGGAACATTCGCCATGTATTTGGCCGCGATGGATTGACCAACAGCGATGCCGCCGTTGATGGCCGCCGTGGCCGCCAGCGATAGGCCGCCCGTAAAAGGCGCGGCAATCGCTCCGGCAGCGCCCACGGCAATTTTGCCCACGGCCTTGAAGCCCTTGCCGACTTTGCAAAAGAAGCCGCAACTCTTTTTCTTCAACTCACACTCGCCGCTGCCCTTGTTCATCTTCCATTCGTAGGTGTCCGCGCCGAGTCCCGATTCGCATTCGCAGCCGAGATAAAAAGCGGCGGCAGGCACTTTTCGGGCCTGCCGCCGAATCGCTCTCCCCTCTCTCCCCTGCATCGAAATCTTTCCCGCGCGAACCACTCGAATGTTGGTCGAAACCGCCGGCCAAATCTCAAACACACCCTTCGCCGGGGCGGTGGTTTCCCAGCCTAGTTGTGCGCGCTCCGGTGTGGGATCGAGCGGCAACCAGCCTTGCGGAGTCATCACTTCACAGTAAACGTGCGACCAAACGCCTGGCGCTTTGCCTGAGACACAGAACCGCGCGCGATGGCCGCAGATGGCCATCAGCGTCACCAGCAGCGTCACCTTGTCGTCACAATCGCCGCTGCCGAATTGCAGCGTTCGCAAGGCGTCCTGCACGCGCTCCACTTCCATCGGGTCTTTACGGTAAATGATTTGCTCCCTGACGAAGCTGAAGAGCGCGCGAATCTCGCCGTTGAAATCGTGCCCAGATACGTTGCCGATGATTTTGTGCGCAATCGCGCGAAGCTGCGAACTGGCGGCATCGCGGCGGCAGTAATGCGCCATCAATCGAAGCGTCTGCACGGTTCCCTTCTGGCCACGCGGCAAATAAGTCAGCGTGGTGGTGACGGGCTGTGCTTTAACAAGTGATTGGCGCATCGGCTTTGGTTGTGGGACACG
>CAZRXE010000236.1:0-1973 GCA_964603695.1 uncultured Heliomicrobium sp. | reverse complement strand
CGGGGCGACCCTCGACGCGGATATAAATGTTGTCGCCGTCGGCGTCGGAGACTTTGACGACCGTGGTTTTGCCGTTTTTGTCAGTCAGGCGAAATTCGGCGATGGGCTTGGCCAGTTTGGCGTTCATCGCGGCGGTGGGTTTATCCACCACTTCCGAAGCCTTGGATTCAAATGGCGTGAAGAGTTTGAAGGTCTGCGCTTCCTTGTCTTTTTTGTCCGCCGGTTCGACGACCAGCCATTTGTCGTCTTTCTTCGTGGCGACCAGTTTGCCGCTGGCGTTTTTCACTTCAATGCGTGTCAGTTCGTCGCGATTGATTTTGACGATCTGTTTGCTTCGCAGCGTGCTGAGCTTCAGGTTCAGTTTGTCATAAAGCGAGGACTCGATTTTCAGAATGCGCGGGCTGTCGGCGGTTTTGGCGTAATACTTGTCGTCCACTTTCGCGCCCACGAACAATGCCTTTTCGCTGCCGGTGTTGAGCTTGGCCGTGGCGCTAACTTTGGTTTTGTCCAGGCCATATTTGGCCAGATCGTCCGCCGTGTCGGCGACAATTTCGGCGGCTTTAGCCGAAGTCAGATCACTGATCAGACTGTTGACTTCAGCGTCTTCGGCGGGGCCGGCGAAGGGCGCGGTGATCGCCCATTCGGCATCTTTCTTGCCGAGTTCGAAACCGCCGTTTTCGTTGTTGATTTTGAGCGACGTGACATCGTATTGCGTCGCGCCGAAGACCGAACGGTCGCGCCAATCATTGAGCGGTTTGTCCGCATTAGTCAGCAGCGATGCGCCCAGCACAGCGACATTCGGCGAACCGTCCAGCTTGGCATAGACCGAAGAACCGAGCGGGTCTTTGCCGCCAAGTTCGATTGTCCGCGTCTTGCCGTCTTTCAGTTTCACTTCCAACTTCACGGCGGGCGTCGTCAGGCCGTATTCCTTCAGCGCGTCCGCCGATGGATTCGGGAACTCGCGTTCGATGCGGGCACTGACCAGATCGCCGATCAGTGAATTCATTGCCGAATCGTCCGCCGCCGCGTTGACGGGACTTTTGACCAGCCATTTGTTGTCCTGATTTTCCAACACGACCTTCTCACTGCCGCGCGTGACCGTCACGCCGGTGATGTCTTCGCGCTTGAAGCTGAATGCTTCTTTGGCCGTGTCCGGCTTTTCGTCGCGCGGTTTGCCGGGTTTGATTTCCAGAAAGTAGATAAGAACGCCGCCCACGACAGCGGCCAGGAGTAAGAGAAGCGTACTGCGTTTCATAGGTTGTAGGTTTGTAGGTTTGTAGGTTGTAGATGACGGGCGCGTAGCGAAACCTACGACCTGACACCTACAACCTGAAACCTTATCTGCGTTTCCACCAGGTGTAACCGCCGTAGCCGATGACGGCCAGCGGCATGAAAATAACAACCAGCCACCAGAAAGTGCTTTGTTGCGCGGCACTCATTGTCACGCTGCGGCTGGTGGCGACTTTCGGGCGGATCGAAATCAAGTCTTCGTCCTGTGCCAGCCAGTTGACGGAATTCATAAACAGATCGCCGTTACGTTGGAAGCGGAAGGCTTGATTGGAAGCGAAATCAGAATCGCCGATGACGATCAGTCGGGCTTCTTTGTTTTCGCCCATACTTTTGCTGGCTGCCGCGCCCAGGCTGACCGGCCCTTTGGTGTCTTTACCCTCGTCAAACTTCGGTTCGACGCCGGGTTTGAGTTCCGTTTCGCCCCAGCTTTGTTCGGAAGTCGTCAGCAGTGTGACGGCGTTGACGCCATTGCCTCCGCCTTCTGCGACCTTGACCGAACGCGCTTCGGGGAAAATGGTCATCGAATTGCGCTTGAAAGTATTTGTCGCCGGATGCGAACCATAGCTAAACACGAGCGGCGCGGCAGGTCCGCCGCCGAACATCTGGCCGACGCCGCTAACATCCAGCACGAAATCTTTTCCGAGAGTGATGGACCATTTTTTCAATAACTCATCCACCTGCGG
>CAZRXE010000235.1:0-19542 GCA_964603695.1 uncultured Heliomicrobium sp. | reverse complement strand
CCACGGGACAAGCCCGTGGCATCATTTTGTCAAGGCTGAACCTGTGCAATTCCCGCAATTCGAACCTTCCGCAACGGAGAGGTTGAAGACCGGCTTGTCAAATTTCGGAATTGCCTTCATCGCCGATTCCCGTTCGAGAATGTGAGGCTGGCTCACATTCTCGAACGGGAATCGGCGATAGCTACGCCAGAGGAAAATGCGTGGAACCGGAGAACGTCAGTTTTTGAATTTCGATGGGCTTTGAGCGTTCGGCGCGCGTCGGTGTTTGCCATTGGAACACCGCGCGGCGGCGAACGATTTCGCCTGTCAGATCGTCCGGGTTGACCAGTTCGATGCGGCCGGCCTGCGGTGCCCAGGCGAAGCGCGCGCATTCCACCGCCGCCGCCGTTTTCAGCAACATCGCGTAGCCCGCGCCGGGCGTCGGCACCACCGGGCGTGCAACAATTTGCACGCCCAGGCTTAGTCTAACTATTTCGTTGCCGAGCGATTTGTTGCTGATGGTCAGGGTCAGCAGCAACGTGTCGCCGGGAATAAATGCAAAACCACGCTGTTCGGTCAGTTTGCCCAGATCGAAAGGAATCAACTCGCCGAACTTCAGTTTGTCTTTCTCGCCCAGCGTTAGCAGTTCGCGTTTGACGCCGCCCGCATCCACGCGCTCCAGTTTCAAGGTGTGAACGGTCGGGTCGGCAGGCGCGTCGCCGAAAAAGACCACGAACATTTGGCTGTTGGCGTTGTATTCGCGGCGGTCTGCGGCCAGCGTCACTTCATGACGTTTTTCTTTGATCGAAACCGATGTAACGCTCCGCGCGGTGGCTGAAGCCAGGCGGCGGTTGTATTCAGGGTCTTCAAACTGCACAAACGCCGGACGCAGCGGCAACGCTGTTTCGCCGGCCCGCGCCAACCGCAGCGGAAAGCGAAGCGTCTGCCGATAGTTTTTCACCGTGCCTTCCTGCATGGGTTTGACTTTGGCTTCGGCATAAACAGCCGCGCCGTGCGGCAAGCCGCCGAGCAGTTTACCGGCGTCGGCGTTGGTGGCTGAATAACGCACCAGACCTGCGATTTGCGGTTCGGCGGTGTTTCGCGCGTAAACAATGCGGCGCGATTCCATCACCAATTCCAACGCAATGTCCCATTCGGCCAAAGCGTCTTTGCCGTCGGCGGTTTTCAATTCAAAGTACAAATCATTGCCGCCGCCTTCTGGAATCACTCCGCCGCCAGGATTGACCAATCGCATTTCCAGACCGAGGTTTTGCGCGGCTTGCAGAACGGCGTTGTCCGCCGGATCGTCCGTCACGCGCGAATTACTTTCCGGCGCAAACACCCAAGCCCAGGGTTGCAGCGCCGCGGTTTCAAAACCTTTGCGATTCGGCGGCAATAGCACTGGGCGCGGCATTCTGTGCATTGCGGGCGCGCTGCCCGAAGCGAACACGCGATCCGCCTTGCCTGCGTCGGTCTGCTGGCAGAGCAGATGTTGATTGAACAGGAACGGCGCGCCGGCGCGTGCGCCGACAATCAGCGAACGAAACGCGCCGGGCATCATCGGTTGCCAAACGGACAGTCGCGCATCAAGTTGCGATGGCGCGGCGTCTTCCGTCAGTTTCAGTTTGTCGCCCGGCGGCAACGGCACGTTCGGCAAAGCGGGCAGCAAACTTTTAATCGCTTGCGAACGGAAACGGCGCGGCAGCAATTGGCGCGAGCTTTCCTTGTCCGGCAAGGCGAACTGAACTTCGTGGCGAGTGGTGAGCCACCACAGCCGGAAAGAAGCTCCGGCAGGAATTTTGCCGACCAGCCCGGCTTGCCCTTCAATTTGTTCTATGCTCAGCCGCAAGGCGCTCAAGCCCCAATTCCATTGGCGATTGGCAGCGTCCGCATTGCCCGGACGGTCGTCCAGATAGATCGGCTGTACGCCGCGCAATCGCGGCGCGGCCAGTTCAAAATTGGCGACGGCTTCCGGCAGCGCGTCGCCGCCGAATTGACCTTCGACAAAACGCAAACCTTCCAACTGCACGCGCAAGGGCTTGGCGCGCCGCGCAGGACTGACGGGCGGTTGCACCGTCAGCATGTGGAATTCGTATTCGACAGCGACATTGGCCGCGCCACTGAATTCTTTCACTTTGCGAAGGCGCACCACGGCGATGGGCGAATCCACCGCTAGACGGTCGTGAACTTCGCGCGCCCAGCTTTCTATGACTTCGGCGGTTCCGGTTTCTTCTGCCCAAACCTGACTGGCAACCGAAGCCAAGTCCGCGCCGCCTGCATCCAGACACAACAATTCGCCCACGGCCAGACGCACTTTTGAAGAAGCGGTCTGAGTGCCGAGTTCAGCGTAATCCAAACTCAGGTACGGGCTGACGGCGAAACTCACCGGTTGCGGGTTTGGCTGATTCGCCACGCGCAAAGCGGCGGGCAGCAAAGTGGCTGCGCTATGGCGCGTTGTTTGGCCGGTTGCGGCAAACGGCGCGGTCAGAAACTGCGCGCCGGCCAGCGCAAAGCTGTAATGAAACTTGTTCAAGTCTTTGCCGACTGCTTGCAGCACGAACAAACTGTCGCGCCGCCAGATCAATTCCGCATCCGGCGCGATTTCATCCGTCGGCGGATCGCCCGCTTTCGGTTCGCGCGGCGGCAAACCTTGCCGGTAAGCGTCGGCCAATCGCCGCAAGATCGCCGGACGGCTCGCACGCCCAGGACTATCAGTCGGCAGCGCCGCTAAGACCGAAGGCAATTGATTGCCCGAAGATTCCGTTGGCGGGTTTTGCAATCGAAACCAGCTTTCTTCCAGCGTCGCCGGATCGAGCCTGCCGAACAAACGCCGCTGCGCCAGATCGAATTCGGAAATGCTGAACAGACGATCTTCGGTTTCTTCCCACGAAGCCAAAGCCAACGGCACGGCCTCGAAATTCGTTACTCCGGCCAATCGCTGCCGGTGCAGATACGCAATCGGATCCACTTGCAGCAGCGAATCATTGGCGGAAATTGCCGCGCCGAGTTTGTCTTTGTCGCGCGCTTGCAGCCGTCCCAGCACGGGCAGTGACAGCAACAGCCAAGCTTTTTCCGTTGCATTGGGCGAAGCGAAATCCGATGGCGTGGAAAGAATCGCGCGCTGAGTGCCGCGCGGCAGGTATTGCAGATTGGTGAATTGCCCGGCGGTGTTTTCTTTGACCCGCACCCAATGCGGCGCGCTCGCTTCGACCAGCAAGGTTTGTTGCAGTCGCGCAAATTCATCGCCGCGCGCACCTGTGCGCAGAAAATGAATCAACTCGCCGCGCTGCGCGCCCTGATTGGCCAGCGTCAACGCGGTGGCGGCCAGTTCGCGCGAACCGTCTAAGGTGACGAAATTTTTCTGCTCGAAGCTTGCCAGCAAGGCCGAAAACTTTTCCGGGCGCATCAGCCGAATTTCCTGCGCCGCAGTCCAGCGGCGGTCGTTTCGCAAAGCCTTGATCGCGAGCGGTTGATTGGCCGCGCCGGTTTCGACTTCGATCAACTGATGTTCGACCACTGCCTGAAACTGCCACGATTGCCCGTCGGCGAAATCGAACAACACATTGCCCGCGCCCGCCGCCAATGCCTTCATCGGCGGTTCGTGTTGATTGAACAGCACACGCATCGAATGCCGCAGGTGATTGAGCGGCGGTGCATCGCCTTCAGGTCTGAGCGCGGGCAGCTTGAGCGTCGTGTCGTTTTCGACCAATTGCGACGGCCACGAAATCAGGTTTTTGATTTCCAGAAATCCGTTGAGCAACAACGACGGGTTCCAATTCACCTGCGCGCCGCTGCGCGCAAAGCGCAATGTGAATCCGGCGTAAAGCCTGCCGGCGGACGAGCCGAACACGCGCCCGACTTCCTGCCCGGCGGTTTGATTTTCGCCCAACCGCGCTTCCTGCAATTGCAAGCCCCATTCGCAAGGCAGTATCGCTTCTTGAAACGCCGCGCGAATGCTGAGTTTGGGTGTGCCGCTGCGTTCGGCGGCGGCGAAAGACATCACCGCGAAACCCTGAATCGTTTCCGTCGCGGACAAATGCATGCCGGGCAGCAACTGTTGATTGGCTTGCGCGGCAGGCGCGGCGACGGTGAACGGCAATTGAATCGCCGCCGGCAACAGCGAAAGCGTCGCGCCCGAAGAATTGAGCGGAAAGGTTTCCGCTCCGTGAACCAACGCGGCGGAGAATTCTTTTTGATTCTGCCCCAACAAATGAAGCGTCGCCGTTGCCAGCAAATTCAATTGCGTTTCCGCGCCCCAGCGGAAGTTGAGCGAAACGGCGAGGTCGTTGTTTTTCGGATCATCTAGCGCCAGTGTCAGTTTGATTTCCTTGACGCCCAGCGCGGCTTCGGCGGGCGGTTCCAATTCGGCTGCACTGTAACTGAGCGTGACGGACGCGGCGGCGGGAAAGGTCAAAGACTTCGGCGGCAGCGTCCAGCGCACGCCGAAAAGCGAAAAGCTCAAGCGCGCGTCGGTCACGGTGATGTCGCCGTTCGCCGCGTTGTAGCCGATGGTTTGCCAGCGCAGTGCGGGCGCGAATTCGTTTTCGGCCAATGGCCATTCCACCGGAATCGCCGCGACGGTTGAATCCGGGTCGGCGTCGGGCGCGGCGGCCAACATCGTTGCCAATTTCAACGCGCCGCCCTGCGCCGTGAAGCGCAATCGCACGGCGTTATTCAATTCGGTTTGCGCGGCGGGCTTTTCGGCGGGCAGTTGCAAACGCCCTGTCAGTTCGACGGCGGAAACGGCGTTGCCCGCCAATTCCACTTTTTCCAGCGTCAACGGATAAAACTCAAAACCGTGCAATCGCGCCGCGTCTGCCAGCCGCCATTCGTAGCCGGTCAGGTGCGCGAAGTCGCGCGAATTGGCCGCCGGATCGTTGACGCCGCGCGCGTGAAAGGAACGCGAGTCGTTGCGGTCAAAGACGCCGCCTTGCACTGGCACATCGCGAAACCACAGCCGCCACGCGCCGTTGCCGATGTTCAATTCCAACGGTTCCAGCAAAGAAGACAGCGCGACTTCGGCCTTACCTTCCGGTTGCACTGGCGTTTGCAACAGCTTGCCGGCGGCTTCGGTTGCGCCGCGATGCAAACCGCGTTGATCGCGCGCGCCACCGTTCACCGCTTGCATTTGCATGCTTCCGGCAACGACGGAGAACTGCGGCGAAGTTGACGAATCGAGTTTCAGCTTACCGCCGCTTTCGGCGAAGTTGCCTTCGATGCCGCGCAAAGCCGCCGCTGTTTTCAATTCCAGCGTTTGGCCATCGGCTTCCAACATCAATTCGCCGGGATATTCGCTTTCGCTCAAGCCTGCTTTGACGGGCCAATCAAACGGTTCGATCAAATTGCGCACGACGGTGGACGCGCCGTTGTGCGCCAGTGCGTCGTCCGCGTCAGTGCGCGCCAGAAAAGCTTTTTCGGAAAGCACGCTCCAATGTTGGCGATAAGTTTCGCGCGCGAGCGGCAGGCGCGGCGGTTCGACTGCCGCTTCGCTGTTGGCGGCTTTGTCCAGCTTGGTTTCTTTGGGCAGTTGCGCCAGCGCGTTGAGTTCGTCGGTGGCGGGCAACCCGAATTTATATTGCGCGGGCAAATACTGGCCGGCGGGAGTTGTCAGCGCGGCGTCGCCGTTCGCGTCAAACACCAAACCCGGCACGCTCAGCGAAGCCAGCCACAAACCGTCTTCGCTTTTCCATTCACGCGCCGGCGGCGCAATTTGCGGATTAAGCAGTCGCGGCCATTCCGACGCATTGGCCGCACCGAAACGCCATTCGCCCGGCAGCGTCGGTTTGCTGCCGACGACAGGCAATTCAAACGGCGCAAGCTGGCGGCTGGGGCTGGGATGATTCGGTGGCGTTTGGTTTTGCGTCAGCGGCAGCGATTGAATGGCGGGCAGCTTCGGATGTCGTCGCCAAACCAGCGGCAAATCCTGAAACAGATTTGTCTTTTCGCCGAGCAGTTTCTTCAGCAGTTTGTCGAACACCGCCGCGCCCACTTTGCCTTGATGCAGGCCGCGATTGGCTTCGTAACGATACTCCCACGTTTGAAGCTGCGGATAAGACAGATTGCTGTCTGCGATGGGGCGGCTGTTGGCGAACACCAGCTTGCTGAAGTTCAGCGCGAAAGGCGCGGGAAACATTTCCTGCTGGCGCAACGAACGCAGCGGCACGGCCACAAGTCCGGCCAGAAAATTGTCCAGGCTGGGCAAAGCGTCGGCGATGCTGGGCGCTTCGGTGGCCAACCACAAAAAACCGTTGAGCGCGACTTCGGGTTCGGCAACGGTCAGCGCGATGCTTTGCAACCGCCAGCGCGTTTCGCCCGCCGCGCGCGTCAGCGTCCAAACGCCTTCGTAATGCGCCGCGTCCAGCAGCGTCACGCTCCAGCTTTGATCGCCGGGCTTCAGCTTGCCCAGTTCCGGCGAATCGTTGCCGATGGCGACCGCGCCCAGCAACAACGGTTCGGATTCTTTTTCCGGCTCCGGGTCGAAGGTGTTCAAATAAAGCTGCTCGGTCAAATTCAAAAACGGCAATTGCGCCCAGCCGTCTTCCAGAGGCGCAAAGCCCCACAACAACGGAGGCGTAACTGCGCTGAGCGCGTCCGGCTCGGCCAATCCGTCGCGCAATCGCAATTGCCCGGCGACGGCCAGCGCATCGTAGCCGGCGACGATGTCCGTCAGCGTGACGGTTTCCATCCAAGTGTTGGCCGCGCGACTGGCGGCGTAAACGAATTTGCCCGCCACATTCGCGGGCGGCACGCCGCTGTTTAATTTCAATTGGAGTTGATTGCCCGCGCGCGTGATGGCGACTTCAACCGGCGCGCTGCGGCTCAGACTGCGCGGCAAGACGCCTTCTTCGTCCAGGGCTTGATCGGACAACAGCAATTGGGTTTCGTCGCGTTCCAGCGTGAAGACTGCTTTTTTCGTCAGCGGCGTCACCAGCCAATGAAATTTCGGCACGGCGGTTTGCGACAATTCCAAACCCGCCCAGCTTGGACGTTCCGGCAAGGCGGGCAACAGGTCTTTGGCCAGACGCTGAAACGCGGCGGCGAAACCGCTCAGCATTCCGGCGCTCATTCGTTCGCGGTCGAGCGTCACGCGCAACGTGCCGGGCGCGGCGGGAAAAGGCAGCGTGATATGAAACAGTCCTGGGAGCGGCGCGTCTTCCCAATCGAGTTTGGCCGCGCCTGCCAATGACAGGCCGCTGCCGTGCAAGACAATGTGATCGGCGTCGGTCAGGTTTGGGAAATGCTGTTGCCAGTTGTCGTCGTCCGCTTCCAGCAAATCCAGCGCGATTTCGCCGCCGATGCAGGTGCAATCCGGGATTTGCAAATTCGTCCCGCTCACGCCCCAAGCTTCGGGCGGCGCTTGCAACAACAGCAACGAAGGATTGGCGAGGGATTGGCCGCGATCTTTCCACTCGTATTCTTCATTGCCCAAACGCAGTTCCACTTCCTCCACGCGGCACAGTGCCAGCATAGTCCCCGGCGGTAGCAGCGGATTTGCGCCGACATTTTTCGGCGAAGTGCGGCTGATGAACAGATTGCGAATGGCGCGATGGTTTTTCGGCTGCGTTAGTTTGATGACTTCGACTTTGGCTTCCCACAACGGTTTTTGATCGAAGGTGCGGCTTGGACTTTTGACTTTGAATCTCATTCGGTCTCTCCCGACGAATGGGGACAGACTGGAGTCTGTCCCACGCTGGTTTTAGCTCTTCACGAAAGTTCGCCCGGCGGCGACGACTTCGGAGGATTTCGCTTCGGCGGCGGCGCGGCGCGATTGGATGCGCAGCCGTGCGCCTTCCAGTCCGGCGCGCAGCGACGCGGCGAACAAACGCGCAACGGCGTTCCGGTTCGGCACCGATTGATCGAGTTGCAAACGGTTGAATTCGTTTTCGATCATCCAACCGTAAAACTGCGCGCGGCCATTGCCGATCAAGAGTTTTTCGCGCAAGCCCGCGCTGAAGTTTCGCGGGCGCGGCTGCCAATCATCCGGTGCGGCGACGGTCACGCGCGATTGCGCGCCGCCTTCGCGCAGGTCTTTCAGCAAAGCTTCGAGCGCCTGCCGCAGCTTGCTTTGCGCGTTCAGCGAATTGATGAACTGCGTCAACGCGGCTTCTTCTTCCAATCGCAACAGCAGCCCTATCCAGACGATGTTGTTTGGTTCGATGCGCAGCCGCGGTTGCAGCAGCGGCGGCGGATTTCCGTGCGGCGGTTCGTTGGCCGGATCGAAATCGAAGCGCAGTTGAAGGACGGCGGCCTGTTCCAGCAACTGCGTGAAGGTTTCGGCGAAAGGCGAAATCTCCGTCCAGCGGAACAACGCGCGGAACTGCGTTTCATTGATTGCGCCGCGCCAAGTGAGTTCCGGTTGTTCAGCGGTTGGCGCAACGGCCAAGTCTGAAAGCTCCGTGATTTGTTCCAGACCGATGCCGGCTTCGGCAAAGGTTGTTTTGCCTTCGGCCTGACGCTCGACCAATTGGCGGACGGCGGTGGCGAAGCTGATGTCGGCGGCGTCAGCCAGCGTCAACAGTTCGTCGCGCTCGTCCGCCGTCAGCGTGCCTTTTAGCGCCAGCGAACAAGCAAGCGGCGCGATGAATTCCAGACGGTCATTCCAGCTTTTGAACGTCGGGAAATCGGCGCGACTGGCTACAGGCTCTTCGCTGATCCAATCGGCCAGGAAGCGTTCGACGGCTTGGCGGTAATCCATTTCCGCGAACAACAAACCGAGCGCCAATTGATCGGCTTGCGCGGGATAAACCTTGCGCAAATCCTCGCGCTCTTCTGCGTTGAGCGGTTCGCGGCAACACAGCCAGGCCAGTTGATCGCCGCCGCGCACGATTTCAATTTTTCGCGCCAAACCGGATGGAAGCTGCGCGAACAAGGTGAAGATGCGCGTGGTCGCGTACCAGCGATTGACGTAACGATGAATCTGCTGCGGCGCGGCTTGCGGCGAAGGTTTCGGCAGCGGATGCGAATTGAACATTCGCGCCAGCAGCAACAGGTTACTGCTAACGCGCTCGAAATCGCCGTTGACCTTCAGTTGGCTTTGATCGGGCAAAGTGATTTCGCGCGGTTGCGACAATCGAGCTTCCAGGAAAAACGGCTGTTGCGCTTGGTCGCCGAAACCCGACGGCACTATGCGTTGCGGCGCGGCCAGCAGCTTTTGCCCAAGTTGCCGAACTTGATAACCGGACGGATGGCGCAGGTCGAACAGGAAGTCTGCTTGCGTTTCGATGACGTTGCCGTCGCGCGCCAGAACCAATTGATAGCTGACGGCGGTGTCCGGCAACGAGGACAGCTTGCGTTGTTGATCGTCGTCTTTGGCGGGCGCTTCGATTTGCCAACGCGCCTGCGCTTCCGGCGGCAGACAGTTCCAATAACTGTCCAGCCGAATGCGCAGCAATAGTTCGCGGCTGCGCGCGCCGCTGACGGCCACGCCGACGACGGAAGCCGCCGGCTCCGGCGCGATGTATTCAAAATCGCGCTGCGTTACATCGGTGACGGGCGAAACCGTGTTGGAACTCTGCGCCACCAGCAGCAGGCGATGTTCGTAAAAATACGGCAAGGCTTCCCACTGCAAGACCAGCGCGCCCTGACTAAACGCGGTCAGGCGTTCGGGCAGATCAATCGTGCGCAGTTCGGCGGGCGAAGCCGTCGGCAAATTGATGTGATCCGGCGCGCCGTAAGCGCCGGGCAAAGTTTGCGGCGCGGGGCCTTCAACAAACTTCAAATTCAGTTGCTGTTTGAATTTCTGGCCGAACAGATTTTCGCCGCCGAGCGAAGTGCGCAGTTCGATTTTGGCCACCGACGACGGCGTGACGGCCAGATGAAACTTGCCGGGCGCTGGTTCGATCACTTCGGCTTTCAGCTTGATTTGTTTGCCGCCGACTTGCACTGGCGGACGAGCGTTGAGCGTTTCGGCCAAACCTTTGACGGTGTTTTTGCCTTGCACGCTGATGACTGCGATCAAGCCTTCGACCGTCAGTT
Organism: uncultured Heliomicrobium sp.; assembly: GCA_964603695.1. Classification (GTDB taxonomy): domain Bacteria; phylum Acidobacteriota; class Blastocatellia; order RBC074; family RBC074; genus RBC074. Next base: position 9,588 of record CAZRXE010000235.1, on the reverse strand, counting down.
GAATGGTTTCGGCGGGCTGTGCGGCGACGGGTTCGTTTTCGGCAAAAGCGCGATTGCTGGTGTCGCGCAACAAAGCGTCCTGGAATTGCTGCAACTCCGGCGCGAAAGCGAAACGGCGCAACAGAGTGTGCGACATCTGACGGTAAGCCAGTTGGCGCGCGACTGTGCGGTTGCGTTCGCTCAATTCCTGTTCGTGATGTTTGGCGATGATGACTTCCCAGGTCTTGCCGGGCGCGGCGGCTTCGGCGGGCAAAGACTTCGGATCGAGCCTGCCCGAAAACAGCACCAGCGGCGGCGCGATTTCGCGAATGCGATCCAGCGCAATGTCCAAACCGCCGTCTGCCGGCGGATTGAATTCGCGCAGAGTTTCCAGATTCGCCTTCCGGTCGTCAGTCTTTAAGAACAGCCGGTTGGATTGCGCCACGCTTTCCCACAGCCTGTCGTAACGTCCGCTGGGCAAAACGTAGTAGCGGTAAACGTGCGCCCATTGATCTTCAATCGGCTGGTAATACTTCAGCCGCGCGCCGGCGTCTGGCGTGACGCCGACGGGCGAGACTGCGCGTTGATAGGCCGACGCCAGCCACGGCCCCGCGCCGGTCGCGCCGTTTGTGATGTCGCCGCCGAAATCGAAAAAGCGTTGTGTCCACGAAAGCAGGTCGGCAATGCCGTTGGCGTCGTCGGCTTTCGGAAACTCGACTTTCGGCGCAGCCGGGTCGGCTGGATTCGGCGGATTGATGCGCAGCACGTAACGTTTGAAACGTTCCCACTCACTTTTCACCGCAGCATCGGTTTTGCCGAAGTCTTTGTCGGCCAGTTGCTGAGGCCACAAACCGGCAGGCACGTCGAAATAACCGGCCTGCCAATCGGTCGGCAAAATCGGTTTGGCTGTCACGTTATCGCCGGCGATTTTGACTTTGCTGATGTCTGCGGCCTGGAAAATCAAAACGATTTTGCCGGAAGGCGGCAGCACGAATTCGCGTTTGATTTCGCCTGCGTCCGCCGCCAGCGTTTGCGGCGGAGAAATTTGGTTTTCGGTTTGTTCGATGAAGCGGCACGGCTTGTTGCCGTTGGTGATGTTGATGGAAAGTTTGTTGCCGCCTTCGCCGCCGAGAATCGCGCCGCTGCCCGTAATCTCGAACAAAGCGTAACCGAGCGCCTGCCGCACAGCCGGACGCAAGCTGACTTGCACCAGCGCCAACAGTTGCTTGTTGCCGATTGTGTTTTCGCGCTCGGCTTCCAAACGCATGCTCTGCGCGGGTTGGAACAGGTGTTCGATGTGCAGATGCGGATGAAAGCGGTTGCGAATGGCTTCGGGATAAGACGCTATGACTTTCTGAATTTCTTCCAGCGTGGTTTCGGCGTCCAACAGTTCGCCAGTGTCGCTGCGGCGCAAAGCGAAAGTCGCGGCCAGTCCCATTCGCTTCAAAATGTTCCAGCCGTAAGGATCAAGCGCAGGCGGAGTGGCCGCCAGCAAAGTCGCCAGCTTGCCTTGCAGCGCAGGCGGAGGCGGCGATAAATCCAGCGTGTGACCTGACTGGCGGCTGACATCGTCCAGTAGCTTGGCCAGATAAGGATGCAGCGCGCTGAACGATTCGCCATTCAGCATCAGTGTTTTGCTTGGTTCGGATTCGACGAAGGAGCCGGCTTCAAATTTCAGCGCGACGGCGGAAACGCTTTCGACGCGCTTGATGCCGTTGTTGCGTTGATTGCTTGCGCCGAGGATGCGCACGTACTGGCCGACTTCGTAAATGCCGAAACCTCCATCCGCTTTGTTCAGCGTTTGCGTGACGGCGTCAATACCCATCGCGCCGGTCAGCCGGTCGGGTTGGAAAACGGCATTGGCGTCGAACATAAACCGATCTTCAGGCCAGACCAGATAAGATTCGCGCCACGAATTCCACGGACTGAACACGGCTTCGGATTGCTGCGGCGATTGCTGCGGCGGCACGGCTTCTTTCGCTTCGGCGCGCAACTGGCGGCGGCGGACAGTGCTTGGATACCAGGCTTCCCACTGATTGGCCGTCAGATTGTCTGCGGGCGTCAGCTTCAGATTTTCCGGCGACAGCACGACAAGTTCCTGCACGCGGCGCAAACGTTCCAGGAAATCCGGCGGCGGATTGTCCAGCGTTTCGGCGGTGTGCGCGTCCAGATCGAATTCGTAAACCTGATAGCCTGCGTGCAAATCCACTGGATAATCCGCGTTGCCGCTCGGCCCTTGATTCCACTCGAACTTCACGCAGCGCAATTTTTCCGGGTGTTTGCGGAATTCAAAAGCCGCGTTGAGCGATTGCGCGCCGAAGGTCATTGCTTTGGGCATCGGCACATAAGCGTCGCCGGCTTCGGCCTTTTCGTCTTCGGGCGGCAGTACGTCGAAGCGAACCGGTTGGGCGATCCATTCCAATTGCGGCGGGCGGCGTTCTTCCAGGCGTTCGTCGGAATCGGTGCGGAACTGCAAAGCTAAACGCACAGGCGCGAGTGCCGAGTAGACATTGCCCGCCGATTTGGTTTGGAAAAACACGCGCCAGGATTCAGGCCGCCAAACGCCGTCCGCCGGAAACACGCCGGCTTCGCGCAAGCTTTGTAGCGTGATGTCGTGCGCCAGTTTCGGCTGGCCGTTTTCCGTTTCCGGGCGAACGTCCGCCGAATCCCATTCAATGAAAATGTCCGTGCGCAGCGGGCGCGCGTTGCTTGCGGGCAAGCCTTTCGTGCGGCTGCCTTCGCTTTCGGCGTCGAAGCCGTAAGAGCCGACCGGAAAGGCCGTCTCTTTGCGAAAGACCAGCCGGTAACGATCAATGCCGACGCGCGGCGCGCCGGTCGAATCAGGCGGCTGCGTCCAGCGCACGGTGAGATTGTCTTCCGGCGTTTGCGTCAAGCCTTTGGCCACGGGCGATTGGAAGTTGCCGAGTTTGTATTTGACGATCAGTTCGCCGTCCGCCGGAACCTGCGGCGGCTGGTTCGGGTAGCGCGTGGCGACAATCGTCAATGGCCGCGCGCCGGCGATGCCCGCCACGTCAATCGGCGTGATGGTGTAAATGTAGCTTTTGCCGTTGACGGGCAGCGCGGCTTGATCCGCCGCCGTTTCCTGGTTGAAGTGATCCACCAACTGGAAACGCGAGCGCAACCGTTCCAACACGTTGCCGCCTTTGTCCGCCGGGCGGTTCAGCACTTCGACGTGTTTGATGGTGAATTCGGCTTCGCGTTCGCCGCCGCTCAGCGCGCGGCGACGGACAAGGTAATGCATCAAATGATGCTCCGGTTCTTTTTGCGCGCCGGTCAGGTTTTGCGTCCACTCTTCGGGCCAGACCAAATCCCAGGCGACGGCGACGGTGTTGGCGTCGGCGTACTGTTGGACGCGCTGGAATTGCGGCGGGCGCAGATCGAAGCGCGTTTGCGTGGTGTTGAACGCGCGAACTTCGGCGGTGTTGGAATCGGCTGTCGCCGAATCGCGTTTGAAGCGTTGCCGGATCGTTCCGGCGCTGCCCGCGCCTTGCAGCCAATCCGGCGCAGCGCCGTTTAAGCGAAAGACCAAACCCATCTGAAATGCCAATGAACCGTTGACCAACTCCTTGATCTTCGCCGCATCGGGCGCGGCGTCGGTGGCGAGTTCGACGTACTTCTGCAAATCCGTCATCAACTGCCGCACGACGACGCCGCGCAGTTGAATGGCCTGTTGCTGTCGTTCCATTTCTTCCAGCGCCACGGGGTTTTCCGGGACTTTGCCGTCGGCGGTGTAGACGGTCGTTTTCGGATCGAAAGCTTCGCTGAGCGCCTGTTCGTAAAGCGAGCGACGATCCCGTTTCAAATACGGCGAACCGTCGAACTGCTGCGCCGCGCCGCGCACAGCGGCTTCGACGGCGGCATCCGATTGCTGATGAACGCGCGGGTCTTCCATCGCTTCCGCTTTTAATTGCGGCAGTTCGGGATTGCGGTAAGGGAAGACGTTTTCAAAACTCGCCTTTGGATTGTTCGGGTCTTCTTTCAGGTCTGGATTGATAAGCTTGGTCAGGAAGGCATTGCGCAGCAGCGTCTTCACCGTCACTTTGAAATCTTTGGCTTTGGTGAAGTTCGGTTCCTGTCCCAAGGTTTGCGGCGCGCCCAAACCATCGGCGAGTTCGGCGTTCCAATTGACGCGCCATTTGCGGTTCGTCCCGGTCAGCGCCGCGCCCCAATTGAACGTCGTCGGATCAAACGCGCTGAGTTGCGCGCCGCCGTTGGCAGGCAATTTCCAGTCGAAGTCTTCGGCGACGTTCAGACCGTCGTTAGGCGGCACTGGCAGGAAGCGCAATTCGGTTTCGCCGGCGGGCTGTTCGCCGCTCGGCAACAACACGAAGTAAGTCACGTCTCCGACCGGGATCGAATAGACGGCGTAATTCGGCGCGCTGAACTCTTCATCTTTCGCGGCCAGCGCCTCGAATTCGGCGATGCCTTCTTCGGCGACGGCCAGCGAAGCGAGCGCGAAAGCTTCGTCGCCAATCGCCGCCAGACTTTGCGTGCCGGGCGTGCCGGGAATCGGTTCGACTTCGGTGGCTTCCAGGCCGATTTGCAAAAACTTGTTGGTCAGTTGCAGCGCGCGATCCACAGCGCCTTCGTTCAGGCCGACGTGAATGCTGAAGTGCAGGTTGTGACCCATAATTCGCAGCGATACCGTGCCGGTTCCACGCGCGCCGACCAGATCGTTGAACGTGATGCCGACTTCCAGCAACGCCGTGAACGTGATGCTGAAACTGAAGCTGAAGCGCAGCGTGATTTTGGCAAACAGCAGTTTGATGCGAATCCAGAATTCGATGCTGACGGCGACGTGAATTTCCAAGCCTATGCCGCCGTAAAGCGCCGAATCGTTTTTCGGATCGGCAATGCCTATGACGCCGATGTAGCGCGCGCCGTAAGCCACTGAAGCCCGTGCGCTCAATCGCGCGCCGACAATGCCCAGATTCAGTTCGGCGGAAATGTCCAGCGTGCCGCGCGCCAGATAACTTTGGCCGATGACGATTTCGCGATTCGATACGCGGAAGATTTGTCCGCCGCGAAACTCCGCCTCCAGCGGGCCGATCTTGGCTTTCCATTGCAACTGATTCGGCCAGCCCAATTCCAGATGAAACAGATTCGGTTCAATCAGCAACGTCGCCGAAAAGCGGCTGTTTTTCAGCGCGTCTTTCAACAGCTTCGGCAGCGGCGGATTGTCGCCGAAAGCCGCGTCCTGATTGGATGCGAAATGCGCCAGAAAGCGTTTTTGTCGCGGCGAGAGCAAGGCGAAACCGCTAACCAGCGGATGATCTTTGACGGCGTTTTTGTCGTTCAGGAAGCTGTGATAGTTCGTTGCCAACCAGCCACGCACCGTCATCAGGAAGGTCAAATCGCTGCGTAGCGCAATGACGGCGTCAATCAAAAACAAACACGCCAGCTTTTCTTCCACAGGCTCGTTCCAGTCGGCAATGCCTGCGGCGGCGGAAGTCTGTGAAATCAAAGCGCGCAAGACGATTGTCCAACGCGCGCTTTCGCCCGCGTCTTCCAAATCCACGCGCCATTGGTCGCGGCGCGACAGATTGCCCTGCGTTTTGGACAGCCCCTGCAAAGTCTTAATTAGTTTCTTCGGGTCGCTGATGGTGTCGGCTTCCTTGATGCTGACCAGCGTGTAGCGATAACCGAAACCGAGGCCGATTTCGCGAATGAAGATTTCAATGACCGGAATGCGAAGACTGAGTTTGCGCGCTTCGATGTAAATGAACCACGCGCGCTGCCACGTCTGGCCGCCGTCGCGACTGACGCGCAGGAAAGAGAAGCTGGCGGCAATTTGCGGCAAGCCTTGAATGGTCAGCGAACCTTCGCCGCTGAAGCCCGTGGCGATTAAACCTTGCCCGATGTCTTCGTTGTCGAAAAAGTCCACCGCGCCGGACAGATCGAAAGCTTCGCCGACCTTGAGTTTGACGCCCAAACCTCTGAAATAAATGCGCGGAATGAAGCTGCCGGGTTTCGGCAACGCAATGACCAGATTGTGGAAATCAATCCGCGCGTCAATCACGTCGCCTGCGGCATCACTGAATTTCAATTGCCCGCTGATTTCCATCGCGGCGGGTTTGTCCGCGAACTTATCGAAGTTCGGCTGGAAGGCAATGCCGCGCAGTTCCATCTTGAAACAGCCCATGAAATCGAAGCTGACTTTCTTCGGCAGTTCGACGCGGAACTTGATGTGTTTGGCCAGCGTGCTTGCGTCGCCAGTCAGCGGAGTTTCGACCAACTGCATTTCAATGGCCGACAGCAAAGCCAGCGGCCCCGAAGCGTCGTCGCCGGCAAAGGGCACGTAACGCGCTTTGCCCGTCAAGGTGAAATACAAGTGATAGCGTCCGTCGTTGACGAACTTCAGCCCGATGCCGTCAATCGAAAACTGGAAGCGCGTGGCCTGACATTTCAACAGCTTGCTGCCGCGCAATTGCGCCGCGCCGGCCAGCAGTTCCAGGCGTCCGTCGCGTTCGCCGAATTGCAGCGAGATGTCCGCAATCGCATTGCCGACCAATGCCGGCGGCAACGGCCCCGAACCGGCGATGGTGAATCCGGCAATACGGTTTTCGCGAATTTGCAGCACGCCTTCGGTGAAGCGGAATTGCGTGTTCAAACCGTTCAGCCGCGCAGGGCTGTCCGTGACACGCGCCGTGACGGAAACGCCGCCGCCGGTCAAGGCAAAATCGCTGATGCTGAAAATGATCGGTTGTTCTTTGGAAGTCGCTTTGGAGAAGTGCGCTTCGACTGTGGAACCGGGCGCTTGTTTCAATTGGAAGTTGCCGTCTTTGGTTGCCAGGATGAACAGCAGATTGTCCGCGCCAGGTTTGAAGACCCATTTCATACCGAGGAATTCTTTTTCCTCGTACTTCTTCAACTTGAATTTGATGCCGTCGCTGTCAGCCACGGCAAAAGCGAACCGCTCCCAATCGAACAGCAACGAGATGCCGGTTTCAAATACCAGATCGTGAATCGTGATGGTCACGTCCAATTCGCAGCCGAAAGTGTGTTTGGCAAAATCCGGCGCAATCGGTTTGAAGTCTGTTAGCTTGATAAGTTGCGAATCTTTGGTCGGCTGGCCGCTGCTTTCCAACAGGAAAAGTTCGGCGGATTCGGCACTTGCAGCATCGGCGCTTGAGTCTTTGCCGGACGGGTCTTTTTTCAGGAAGGGAAGCGCGAAGTCTTTAATCTGGACTTTGTCCACTTCAAACTTCGGCTGATTCCAATCCGCCGCGCGCAAACTGATTGGCTCGAAATCGGCAGGCAAGCAGAGCGAAGCTTTGTCGGCAAAGTTAAACGCCGCCAGCGGCGCGCCGAGCTGTTTGAAAAACTTTGGCCCGCCGCCGGCCAGCGGAAAATCCATCAGCACGAAACTCAAGTCTTTGTTCGGCGAGGCGGAAAAGAAAATCAGCGGTTTGCCTTTTTGCTTTTCGTCGTTGTGGAGTTCGCGGTCGTCGCGGCGGGTCAGCGTGAAAGTGCTTTCGCCTTTGACTTCGGAAGCGGCGGCGAAACTGAGCATCAAAGCCAGATGATGTTTGTCGCCGGCATCGCGCCTGACAACCAGCGAAGAAAACTTCGCCGGCGGAATGGTGACGGCAAAACCCGGCAAATCGAGTTTGCGCGGCGTGCCGGGCGCTTGCCAATCAAAACGCAGTTCGTTGAGTTCCTCGCCCGACCACATCAGCCGCAACGAAACCGTCACGCCTTCGACGCTTTGTTTATCGGCCAAATCCGGCGCGAGCAGTTGCAGCCATTGATTCAACTCCGAGGCCTGCCACTGCAACACCAGACAGTCTTTGTCGAAATGCCAGTTGGAGACGGCGGCTTTCAGTTTGTGATTGAAGTCCGGGCGATAGAAGTAAATGTGGCTTTCGGCCAGGATCAGTCCGTTTTTGTCGAAGACCAGATGCACGTCGGCTTCGATTGCGCCGACTTTGCCTTCGATCTTCAGATGTTCGATGTCCACCGTCAGCTTTTGGGCGGTCAGGTCAACTTTGATGGCTTTCCAACTCAGCTTCAGCGGCAGCGAAGCGTGCGGCAATGTGAAGGCAGGCAGCGTGAAAGGGAATTTCGGAAAGTCCGGGAAGCTCCACGGAATGCGCAATCGCGGCAGCCGCGCGCCGAAATTCGGAAAGCGCACGTTGAGTTTCGGCAATTCCGGTGTCGGCAAATTGAAATCCGGCAGCTTGTCGAGCGTGATTTGGTAACAGAACGGTTCGGTGACGGTGCTGAAACCACCGCCTTCGAGCGCGAGGCTGGCGCAAACTTCGATTGTCAAAAACGGCTGCGGCGCGGCGGCTGTGCCGGGAATCTGTAGCGTCAGCTTGGCGGTGAATTCCGCCGCGACGTTGACGGCTTTGCCGAACAAGCTGAAGTTCGTCGCGATGGGCTGCAAGCTCGTTTCCAGCTTCAAGGCTTCCGGCAATTTTTTGATTTTGTATTCGTCGCTGCCGGGAGGGTTTTCTTCGACGGCGGTTTTGGGAATGCTGAGCTTCGGATTGAGTTTGAAGGATTCGTTTTTGGGCAGGTGCAGGGAATCGAGAACAAGATTGTCGCCGTTTTCTTCGCCTGCGAGAAAGATTGAATGCGCGGATGTTTTGAAAAGAAAGACCTTCACGGAAGCCATGGATTCACCTCAAGCTGAAGTGGGGAACATCGCCAGGAGGGGACTGATGATGAACCTTGGGTTTGAGAGTACTGGCCATTGCCAAAAAGCCGGCGTTACTTGGGGGCAACTGAGTTTCGTTTGGCAGAGTCAGGGATACGGGATTGCACTGACTGATAAAGAACCGATTGTTACTGCTGATTTGGCGCGCGGAATCTAAGACATGCGCCATAGGCTGTCAATCTGAAAGTTGAACTTATTCGCGGATCGAGTTGGAAAGGCGAGGCTCTCAAAACCGCTGATGAATTTGATAGGCGATCCAGATGCCGATCAGTCCGCCGAGCAGACTGCCAAAGAGGGAGGTAAAGGAAAACATCGGCGCGCCCCAGAAGGTGGGAACATAACCTCCCACGGTTGACCCGATTAAGAGGCCAAAGCGCACCAGCTTTTTCAGATCCATTTTTTTCAGGCTTGAGGGATGGCCACCGCTTCCACCTGGCTGGGGTTCTGGAAGCTGGCAACCGCGGACGATTCGGAGTTGAAGGTTTCAAACACCGTAATAAGTTTTGTGATGACCAGGATATTTTCCACGCGGTGATTCGGGTTAAGAAGCTTGATCATTCCGCCTACTTTTTGCATTGAGGCATAACAGGAAATGAGTTCGCCCAGCCCTGTGCTGTCCATGTGAGACACTTTTGTCAGGTCAAGCACCAGTTTGCGAGCGCCGGCGTTGATGATGGCGGCGACACGCGTCCTGAATTGCGAGTTTTCTTCCCGCGCCAAATTCCCCTCAATCTCCAAAACGGTAACGTCGTCTGATTTGCGTTCGTTGATGTTCATGTTTGTACTGCTCCTACGGTTTCGATTCTGTTTTTGAACAGACGCCGGACGGATTCAACCGCCCGGCGTTCGATGAAAAGGTTAATACCCCATGCCGCCTGAGCCGGCAGGCATTGAGGAGGCGTTGTCCTCCGGTATCTCTGAAATCA
>CAZRXE010000234.1:0-3298 GCA_964603695.1 uncultured Heliomicrobium sp. | reverse complement strand
CACTGGAGTGGTCGCGGGATGTCGCCCGGAGTATGACAACTTTCGCGAATACATCGAACAAATCGCCGGCCATCCGAATTTGAAAGGCGTTCGCCGCATTTTGCACGTCGTGCCGGATGAGGTTTCAACCAGTACGACCTTTGTCGAAAACATCCGCTCGCTGGAAGAATTCGATCTGTCTTTCGATTTGTGCGTGCTCGCGCGCCAGTTGCCGCTGGCCATCAATCTGGTCAAACAATGCCCGAACGTCCGCTTCATCCTGGATCATTGCGGCAATCCCGACATCAAAAATCAGGATTACGACGAATGGCGTGCGGGAATGAAAGAACTTGCCGCTTATCCGAACGTCACGGCATGCAAAATCTCCGGCATTGTAGTCAACACGGATATTCCACATTGGACGGTGGAAGATTTGCGTCCGGCGGTGGAAGGCGTGATTCAAATCTTCGGCTGGGATCGCGTCATGTTCGGCAGCGACTGGCCGGTTTGCACGCTGGCCGCGAGCTTGAAAAACTGGCTGGATGCGCTGACTGTACTGACGCTCAATTCCAGCGAAGAGCATCTGGAAAAACTGTTTCGATACAATGCTGAACGCGTCTACAGATTGAGTCAGACCTGAAGCGGCGACAAAACGAGTGAACCCTGGCCACTGAAAACCGCTATAAATTCAAACTCTCATTAAATGAAGGTTGGAACTCTTGACAGCCTACAGCACGATCAGTAGTATGCGCCTTCCCTTTTGCGGATGTGGCGGAACTGGTAGACGCGCTAGTTTCAGGAGCTAGTGAGAGCAATCTCGTGGAGGTTCGATTCCTCTCATCCGCATCGGAAGAAAAAGGCGACCAGCAACGGTCGCCTTTTTCAATTTCAAATCACCAATCACACTTCACAACCGATGTCCGACGACGGCCCTTTATCCCAATCCGCACTCACCGAACCCGCAATCGAAAAACATGACCCTTACGCCGCTTTGCGCCTGCGCGATTACAGGCTTTTTCTAGGCGGCCACGTGCTGTCGGTGCTGGGTGTGCAAATGCAAAACGTGGCCATCGGCTGGCAGCTTTACGAAAAGACCAATTCGGCCTGGCCGCTGGCGATGGTCGGACTTGTGCAAGCTGCACCGATGATGGGCTTGGCGTTGTTTGCCGGACAGGTGGCGGATCGTTTCGACCGACGAAAGGTGCTGATGTCAGCGACGGTTTTGGCCCTCCTCGCGGCATTGGGATTGGCTGCGGTGTCGGCTGCCAGCGGAGGCGTGAAGCTGATTTACTTTTGCCTGTTTTTGAGCGGACTGGCGCGCGCCTTTCAAGGGCCGGCGCGATCGGCGTTGATGCCATTGCTGGTTCCGCGCGCGCTTTTCGGCAACTCGGTTTCATGGACGATCAGCGGCTTTGAAGCGGCTTCGATGTTGGGGCCGGCGCTCGGCGGTTTTTTGATCGCGCTGCTGGGCGGTGCAACACGCGTGTATTTGCTGGCGGCGGTCGGCAGCGTGGTTTATTTGGTAATGCTGGCAATGCTCGGCAAACGTTCCTTTGCCGCCGAATCGCAAACCACGACAAAAAACTGGCGTTCGTTCGCGGCGGGTTTCGCTTATGTCTGGCGCACGCGGTTGCTGTTCACTACGATGTCGCTGGATATGTTCGCGGTGCTGCTGGGCGGCGCGGTAGCCTTGTTGCCGGTTTATGCCAAAGACATTTTGAAAGTCGGCCCGGCTGGACTTGGCTGGTTGCAAGCCGCGCCTTCCATCGGCGCAGTGACGATGGCTTTACTGACCGCGCATCTGCCGCCGCTGAAAAAAGCCGGGCAAACGTTGTTGTGGGCAGTGGCTGGATTCGGCGCGGCGACGATCATTTTCGGCTTGTCGCGCAACTTCTGGCTTTCGTTGGCGATGCTGTTTCTGACCGGCGCGTTCGACAACATCAGCGTCGTGTTGCGTCACACGCTGGTGCAATTGCTGACGCCGGACGAAATGCGTGGTCGCGTTTCCGCCGTCAACGGCATGTTCATCAACGCCTCAAACGAAATCGGACGCTTTGAATCCGGTTCGGTGGCTTCGCTGTTCGGGCCTGTGTTTTCGGTGGTCAGCGGCGGGATTGGAACGCTGGCGGTGGTTGTCATCGTGGCGCTGTCGTCAAAGCAATTGCGCCGGTATGGATCGCTGGTTGAATCTCAGAACGGCATCCGTAATTGAGAATCACGTTGCGAGGGTAGGGCAACCTGCCGAGGTTGCCCAGGTTTCTCCAAAAAGGTCTTTCAAGAAAGCCGGGCAACCTCGGCAGGTTGCCCTACTTTTTCAAAGCGGTCTCTGATCAATCCCCTGCTCTAACCCAGCCGTAAGCGGCGTTGCTGCGCTGGCCGCCGTTTTCCAGATACGCGGTTTTCAGTTTTTCCAGCGCGTCCGTCGGCAAGGCTTTGCGTTTGGCGTTTACGTCAATGTTGTAAAGCTTGGCCGAATTCAGCCCGAAAATCTTCTTTTTGTCTTCCGGTGTGATTTTCTTATAGCCGAACTTCTCGCACATTTCGTCGCTGATTTGGAAGCGTTTGAAGGCGTCAATGCTCCATTGCGGCGAACCCCACCACAGGCAATCCGTGCCCCAGATGACGTGATCCGCGCCGTAGTATTTGATGTTCTTGCCCATGCCGTGGGCGCACATTTCGGGATGAGTGATGGCCAGTTGATTGAAGAAGCTGCCGATTTCGCAATACAGATTGTTGATCTTCGGATTGCGCTTTTTGATGTCCATCAGGATTTTGTGCCACTCGAAATCGCCCGTCGTCGCGTCGTAATTGTTGTGCGCGGCATCCAGCCAGTTTTCTTCCGGCTTCATGCCTTGCTCGCCTTTGCCGTGTTTGATGGCGGAGTGATAGACGATGAAGTTGAAGTCGGGATTGTTCAGCGCGGCCTTTTCCATGTCTTTCGGATTGGCCAGATGGCCGAGCGTGCGCGACTGATACGAATAACCTTTGTGAACGCTGATGAGTTTCAAACCGCGTTTGCGCGACTCTTCGATAAACCATTGCGCGTTTTCGTCGTCGCATTGGAAACCGTTGCCGGTGCGCGCGGGGTCTGTGTGGCAATACCATTTCCAGGAACTGATTTTGTATTGATTGATCTCGCGCTCCATCTGTTCGATGGTCGCGGCCTTGTCTATTTTGTTGGCGACTTTGTCCCAGTAATGATTCGGCGCAAGATTGCCCTGATTCAGCGCGCGTTGCGTGCCGCCGGCCAGAGTATTGATGTCCTGCGCGGCTTTGGCCATCAGCCAGCTCGGCAGAATGCCGCGACTACGCGCAGCGC
>CAZRXE010000233.1:0-5281 GCA_964603695.1 uncultured Heliomicrobium sp. | reverse complement strand
CTCAGCGCCATAATAGTCAACGTGGGGTTTTTATGCGTTCCCGAAGCGAAGGCGGCAGCATCGGTCACGAACAGATTTTTCACGTCCCACGATTGATTGAACTGGTTCAGCACCGAGGTTTTCGCATCGCTGCCCATGTGGATCGTCCCCATTTCGTGGATGGAGTGACCGGCGACATCGGGTTCTTTGGGCAATTGCACGTCAACGGCTTTGGCAATGGTGAAGATTTCTTCGTAAGTCCGGCGCGCGTATTTGAACATCGCGCGCGCGTTGTCATCCAGCGGATGATGAATCTTCAAAACCGGAATGCCCCATTTGTCTTTGACATTGGGATCAAGCTCAACAAATTTGTCAGGCGTGGGCAACATTTCGCCGTGACAGGCCAGTACCACGCGCGCGCCCGTCCATTTGCGAACTTCCTGTTTGTAGGCGCTGCCGAAACCGGCAATGCGTTTCGGATTTTTGTCCGGCTTGATGCGAATTCTGGAAGAAGGTTCGATCTGAAAACCGCGCACGAAGTCTCGTTTTTCATTCGGGCGGAAATAGCCGAACCACGGAATGACAATGTGCGAACCGCCGATGCCGTCGCCGGCTTCGCGCGGCTGTCCAAACAGTTCAGGGAAATAGGCCTGGCCTTGCGCGTCCAGATGCTCAATGAAGTTTTTGCCGACCATCCCGCTGGAATTGGCGATGCCGGAACCGAGCAGCAAGCGCGTGCTTTCCAGCGTGCCGCAGGCGACGATCACCGCGCGAGCGTTGATGTCGCGCGTTTTGCCAGTGGCTTTGTCAATGTAGCTGACGCTGTTGGCCAAGCCTTTTTTGTTCAGATTGATTTTGTGCGCCATCGCGTTCGGGATGACGGTGAAAGTTTTGGGAAACTTGGTCATCAACGGCACAACCTGGCGAAACGCCGAGTTGTAAAACGAATGGGTTTCGCAACCGTCCGGGCATTCGCCGCAATAGTGGCATTGTCTGTAACCGTTGTATTCCTTGGTCAGCATCGCCCGGCGCACGCGAATGGAGCGAATGCCAACCTTTTCGGCGGCTTTTTTGATAGCCCAATCGGAGCATTTGAAATTGACCGGCGGCAGGAAGTTCTCGCTGTCCGGCAAATCGGGATGATTTTCTTTCGCGCCGCAAACGCCCATGAAGAGTTCGGCTTTGTCGTAGTAAGGCGCGACATCCTTGTACTCAATCGGCCAATCCAGCCCCTGTCCGTCGTGCGAACGCATTTTGAAATCGGCTTCGTTGAAACGATTGGCAAAGCGTCCCCAGAACATAGTCCGTCCGCCGACGTTGCGGGCGCGCATCCATTCGTAAGGCATCTTTTCCGGCGTGGTGTAGGGTTCGTCTTTGGTCGGGCCGTACATCGAATACTTTTTGGCGAACTCTTCGCTTTTTGAAGTTTCCTGTTTCTGGCCGCGATATTCGTCTTCATACGGAAACGGCTCGTGATACGGAAAGTCCACCATGTGTTTGCGCAGCGGGCCGGTTTCCAGCATCGCCACTTTCAATCCGGCTTGCACCAACGCCCAGGCGGCGGTTCCGCCCGCCGCGCCGGAACCGACGATTACCACGTCATAAACGGGTTGTTGCGTTCTGACAGTTCGATTTTGACCCCACATAAAAAGACAATCCTTTCGTAAAACCGGCGCTCCACCGGTGATTTCGATCCAGTGTTCGGGAAATTCGTTTTTGACTCGGATGAATTGAATGAGTGTTCAAGGGCATTTTAGGGAGGCGCGCAAACGTTGTCTAGCGGCGCTTCGGCAGGCTCAATAACCCAGAGCCTTCAGGGATTCGCGAATCCTGATTTGTGTTTTTTCGCCGACGCCGGGCACGCTGTTCAAGCCGCCGCCGGTGACAAACCTGGCGAAGTCTTCCAGATTCGTCAGGCAAAATTGTTTGTGCAGCGTGTGCAGCATCTTCATCCCGACGCCATCCACTTTCAGCAGGTCGAGCGTGGTGTCGGGGATTTCAGCGGTGATGTCCTGGTAGGCTTTGAATGTGCCCGTGGCCAGCAGGTCAACGATCTTTTTGCTGATGGCATCGCCGACGCCGGGCAGTTCGCGCAGGGCTTCCGGTTTGCCGGCAGCCACCAGTTCGGCCAGCGACTTGGGCCAGTCTTCAATCGTTTCCGCCGCCGCGCGATAAGAGCGGATTTTGAAAAAATTCTCTTCGCCGAGTTCCATCAGATTGGCCAGCCGGCGAAAGACTTCGGCAATCTCCGAATTGGTCATCACTTACTTCTTTCCCGCCAACTGTTCCGGCGGCATCTTCGGCAACGGGCCGGTCAACGATTCCAGAAAAGCGACCAGGTCGCGTTGTTCGTCTTCGGTTAATGACAGCGGAGCCAAATCCCATTCGCGCGCGACGTTTTGTTTGCCGCCTTCGTTGTAAAAGCGCACCACTTCGGCCAGCGTGCGCGCGCTGCCGTCGTGAAAGTAAGGCGCGGTCAAGGCGATGTTGCGCAGTGTCGGCGTGCGAAAAGCGCCGATGTCGAAGACCACGTAACTGAACCGCACGCGGCCCAGTTCTTCGCCGCCGGGTTCTTTGGCCAGACGATCAATCACTTCCTTGCTTTGCTCTGTGTCCACGGCGTCAAAAGCAATGCGCGACAATTTATCGAAACGCGGATCGTTCGCGGCCACGCCCGTGTTGTGATACTGGAAATCGGTAAAAAACGGCAGCGCCTCGCTGAAGGTATGACATCGCGAACAACGGCCTCGCCCGCGAAAGACCGTCAACCCGCGTTTGGCTGTATCGCCGAGCGCCGATTGATCTCCGGCGTTGAAACGATCAAAGGGCGAATCGCCCGAAACCAGCGTGCGTTCAAAGGCCGCAATCGCCTGACCGACGCGCCCGATGGTCACGTCGCTGCCGAAGACCGCGCGAAAGTCCGCGACGTATTCCGGCTGCGTTTTGAGCCGCGTAACAACTTGATCGTAGGAAGCGTTGCCCATCTCAATCGGATTCGTGAGCGGTTGGATGGCTTGATCTTCCAGGCCTTCGGCGCGGCCATCCCAAAACTGATTCGGATAAAACATGACGTTCAGCACGCTCGGCGAATTGCGCGCGCCGAGTTTGCCGCCGATGCCTTCAGCCACTGCCTTGCCGTCGGCGAATCCCAATTTCGGATCGTGACAACTCGCGCAGGCGACTTTGCCGTCGGCGGACAGCCGTGCATCGAAAAACAGCTTGCGCCCCAGCTCGACTTTCGCCGCCGTCATCGGATTGTTGCGCGGCACGTAATAATCCCAGGTGTCCGCAGGCAATCCGCGCGGAATGGCCGGCTTCAGCAATGCCTGCTGCGCTTGAAACGCAGGCGTGAGCATTCCAATGGCGGCCAGTGCGAACATCAGTGCCACTGACAGCCGCAGCAACCGCACGTTAGTTTGTCGTCGGAAAGTTTTCATCTTTTTCACTCATCGCTTTTTCCATTTGCCAATCCGTCAAAGTAATTCTTGCCGGTGACGATCCGCACGGCGCAAAAGCGGCGAATCATTTCAAAATCCGCCCGGTTGTCGGTGACGAGCAATGCCCCGGCGCGTTTGGCGGTTCGGGCAATCAAGACATCGCGAATGATGCGTTGTTTTTCCGTGGCGGCCAACTTGGGCGTCAGCCCGCCCGCTTTCGATTTCAAACCGCGAAGTAGCGCGCTGAGCACCTTACCAGCCAGCCACCAACCAATAGCGTGCCTTCTTTTTCGTGAAGCCGATAAGCCGTCTCCCACTTCTTCAGGTTTGTGCTGTCAGCCGCGCCGGCAGTGAGTTCTTGCAAGACAACCCCCGACATCAGGAAATTGTTCGGCAAGGCGGTTGGTTTGTAGGCAATCCACACTGAGGTATCAAAGACGATTCTTGCCATCAGGCCGCCCTTTTATGCCGCTTAGCATAAGTATCCTGCCAGGCCAGCATGGTCGCTTCGCGCGCTGTCAATTCTCTTTTCGGCTTTTTAGTTCGCACGGATGACACGGAAGTCTTTTTCTTGGACACTTTTGCTTGTGTGTTCGTCAAAGCTTCCGCTGGCTTTACTTTCGTGGCTAAGACTTTTTTCTTCCGGGAAACCGGCTTCACTCGCAATGTGGCTTGCCCGGAAGCCAGCCCTTTTAGCTGCTTTTTTAGATTTGGCGAAAGAGGAGCTTCGTTAGTTGCTCCTTTGCGTTTCTCTGAAGCCATATAGTTTGTTCCTTATTCAACGCCGGACTGTGCTTCACCAGCGCGGGAAAATCCGAAAATCACAACCTGTCAAATCTGGTCAAGGATGATTTTGGCGATGGTCAGATAAATCAGCAAGCCCGTGGCGTCCACCAACGTTGTAATCAGCGGCGCGGAAAGCACCGCCGGATCCACGCCGAAGCGGTGCGCGGCGATGGGCACGACCGCGCCGACAGTCGTTGACCAGGTGCAGATGGCGAAGATGGTCACGGCAATGGTCAGCGCCAGATGCCAGTCGTGCGTCACCCAATATGCTTGACCGAAGGCGACGATGCCGATGGTTGCGCCGACCAGCATGCCCGTGGTTCCTTCGCGCAGGGCGACGCGCCAGGCGTGCTGGACGCCGATTTCACCCAGCGACAGGCTGCGGATGACTGTCATGACGGTTTGCGCGCCGGCGTTGCCCCCCGTGCCGATCAGCAACGGGACAAAAAACGTCAATGCGACGACGGCGGCCAGTTCGCTTTCAAAACTGTGCAGCACTTTGCTGGTCAGCGTTCCGGCGACGAATAAAAACAACAGCCAGCCGATGCGTTTCCGCACGACATGAAAAATCGGATTGTCGAAATACGGTTTGTCGAGCGCGCCGGCTTCGACGCCGGCCATTTTCAGAATGTCTTCGGTTTGCTCTTCGATCAGCACGTCCACCACGTCGTCCACTGTGACGAAGCCCACGACGCTGGATGCTTCATTCAACACAGGCACGGCCAGCAGATTGTATTTGGCGATTTTTTGCGCGACCGATTCCTGGTCTTCGTCGGTTTGGACGGTGACGGGTTTGCGGCGCATCACGTCGGTCAGCGGCTGGTCAATTTCGGCCATCACCAGATCGCGCAAACTGACCGCACCGAGCAGGCGCTCGGTTTGCGGGTCGAGCACGTAGCAGGCATAGATGGATTCTTTTTCGCGCGCCACCAGACGAATGTGTTTCAAGGCTTCGCCCACGGACATCGCCGGATCGAGATGGACGAATTCCGTGGTCATGATGCCGCCGGCGGTGTGTTCGGCGTAACTGAGCAGGTGTTCGAGTTCGGCTTTGGTTTCGGCGTTGACGCGCGCCAGCA
>CAZRXE010000232.1:0-9682 GCA_964603695.1 uncultured Heliomicrobium sp. | reverse complement strand
TGCCACGCTGAAAACCTGCGATGACGTTTTTTATCTGAACGCTGCTTGCAACATCCTTCAACGCTTTCCCGGAGGCCTGCGCAATTTTTTGCCGTGCGTCTTCCGGCAGATAATAGGTTAAGGTTCCGGTCAAGGTGTCGTCATTATTGACGGCAGTGAGCGTCAACGAGGCGTGGCCACGAACAGGGAAGTCAGATGGACTGCCGATCCGCAAGTGCCCGGTAATAAGTTTTGGACTGGTCGTGAAAACAACGGGCGCTGTTTGCGCGCACGCCGGTGCGTTCCCGGAATTGCCAAACAATGCCAGGCAAACGAAAACCAAAACCGTGCTTGCAATTTTCCAGTTCATCTCGCAATGTGGAAGAAGCCTTGCGCTGGAGCATATGACATTCGGCGGAGCCTAAATGCCGAACACGATTGAAGGCGATTCGAAGCCAAATTACTTCAAGGGGCTAAATAGAGATGAAAGTCTTTGGTCGCTTAAAGCGCAAGAACTTTATATTTTTGAGCGTAGTTTTGAAATTTGATTTGAAAGTCGAGAACACTAAATATTGAAATGAGGCTTTAGCGTTTTCAACGCCGACATTGCCGAAGTTCAGTAAAGCAAGCCGGGAGTGAGATGATACGAAGATGCGCCCGTCGAAAATTTCCCAGTGAGTGCAACTTTCGTAACCGGGCGCATCACGCAAACTCAAGCGTGCTACACGCTGATGGCCGACAGAGGTTTCATTATTTTTCCGAAAAGTTTGAGTCAATGAAGAATGGCCAGAAAAACTAATGCGTCAAACCAGCAGCTTCGCATCGGGGTGGACACCGGCGGGACGTTCACGGATTTTATCGTCGTCCTCAAAAACCAGCGGTTTTCTTTCAAAGTGCCTTCAACGCCGCGCGCGCCCGCGCAAGCCATCCTCGCCGGATTAACGCAGGCGCTCAATCAACTTGATTATGGTTTCAGCGTCGTTGAGAACCAACCTATTGAAATTGTTCACGGAACCACTGTTGCCACGAATGCACTGCTCGAACGCAAAGGCGCGCGAACGGCCCTGGTCACAACCGCAGGGTTTGAAGACGTGATTGAAATCGGCAGGCAGGCGCGCCCTGATCTTTACAATCTGGCCGTCAAACGTTCCGCGCCGCTTATTGAAGACGAATTACGCTTTGGCGTTAAAGAGCGTGTGGCGGCGGATGCCGGCGTGGTTACGCCACTGACCAAAAAAGAACTGGCGGCGCTAGTTAAAAAACTGAACTACGCCGAAGTCGAATCCATAGCGGTTTCGTTACTGTTTTCCTTCGCTAATCCGGAGCATGAAAAAAAAATTGCCGAAGCGCTGGAACCTTTGGGCGTGCCGGTTTCGGTTTCGCATCAGATATTGCCGGAGTACCGCGAATACGAGCGGACTTCGACAGTGGTCATCAATGCTTATCTTGCGCCGCGCGTCAGTGATTATCTAAGCGAACTGACGGAGGGCTTATCGCGCAAGCTCGCCAGACAGGGCGAAAGCCGATTGCGAGTTATGCAATCTTCCGGCGGTTCGATTTCGGCGGAAACCGCCGCGCGCGAACCTGTGCGGACGATTCTTTCCGGCCCGGCGGGAGGGATTGTTGCCGCTCGCAGAGTCGCCGAGCTTGCGGGGTTGAGCGACATCATTACCTTCGATATGGGCGGGACTTCGACAGATGTAGCGCTGTGCCAGGGCGCGGCGCGAACGACCAATGAAGCGCAAATCACGGGATTGCCCGTGGCCGTGCCGGTGCTGGACATTCACACGGTCGGTGCGGGAGGCGGTTCGATTGCTTACGTTGATGAAGGCGGTGCGCTGCGCGTCGGCCCTGAATCGGCCGGCGCTGATCCCGGCCCGGCTTGTTATGGCTTCGGAACCAGACCGACCGTCACGGATGCGAACTTGGTGCTGGGCAGATTCGCGGGCGGAGGTTTGCTCAATGGCGAAATGCCGCTTGATGAATTTCGCGCCGCGATGGTGTTGGATCGGCTGGCGGACGGGATGTCCAAAGCCTCGGCGAAACTAGTGACGCGCGAACAAGCCGCGCTTGGCGTTATTCGCGTGGCCAATGCGAACATGGAACAGGCGCTGCGGCTGGTTTCGGTCGAACGCGGTTACGATCCGCGTCTGTTTGCCCTAGTCAGTTTCGGCGGCGCGGGCGGATTGCACGCAGCGGCACTGGCGGGGGCTTTGCGAATTCCGAAGATTTTGATTCCGGCTGATCCCGGCGCTTTTTCCGCGTTAGGCGTTTTGCTAGCCGATGTGGTCAAGGATTATTCGCGCACGATGATGCTGGCCGTGGAACCAGCCAAATCGCTGCCACGCGAAATCAGCCGCGCTTTTGGCGCGCTGGAACGGCAGGCCAAAAGCGATCTTCGCAACGAAGGTTTCGCCCCAGAACAATTGGAACTAAACAGAACTCTGGCCATGCGTTATCGCGGTCAGTCCTTCGAGCTTGATGTTGCCGCTGATGAAGACGCCGTCGCGCAATTTCACCAGGCGCATCGCGAACGCTATGGTCACGCCGATGATCTGAAGACCGTCGAAATCGTCAGCGTGCGATTGCGGGCTGCCGGTGTGACTGATAAACCGCAACTCAGCCGCGAAAAAAACGTTCGCCGCTTCAAAGCCAAACCGCAGCGTGAAATGTTGGTCTGGTTTGGCGACAAACGCCGCAAGGTCGCAGTTTATGATCGCGCCGAATTGTCGCCGGGCGCGACCATCGCGGCTCCGGCCATCGTCGTGGAATACGGTTCGACCACTCTAATTCCCGCCGGTTGGCGCGCCAAAGTGGACGCCTGGCAAAACCTATTGCTTGACAGCACGGCAAGGCTGACTTAACGTCCCCGCCGTTGCCTCACGCGACCGGTCACAGACAATCCAAACCTTTCCCAGGGTCGTCAATTACATTTCAATCGAGTTTATGAGCAAGCAGAAACAGAGTTCGAAACCGGGCGGCAACGCGCCAAAAAACACCACAGTTTCTGACAAAGCCGGGCGGCGCAAATTCCTGTTGTTAGGCGCGGGCGCAGTCGTGGCTGCCGCCGGAGCCGGAATTGGCTACAAGTCCGGATGGTTTGGCGGAGGCGGTGCTTCCTACGCCGAGGCGCTGGCAGCCGCGAACGGTTTGCTGGAACTGCGCGCGCGCGAAATCGCCAATCCTTCCTGTTTGATTCACGCCGTGCGAGGCTTTGGCAAAGGCTTCAAACTGGCCGATGGTTCAAACGCGGTCGAGCATCTGTGTTCGCGCTACGCGGCGGACAAGGAAGTCAACGGCAAGCGCTATGTCTATTTCAAACGCGACGCCGAAGTTCACGAAAACAGTTTTCTGAAAACCTTTCTGGAAGCGGGCGTCAATCTGGAACAGCCCGTGACGGTTGGCGGGACACGCTATACGTTGCGCGACGTGGCCGACGCCGGCAAAGCCTTGTTTCGCTGCGACGCGCAAGACCTATACAAATTCGACGCTGACGAATACCGCTACGATCCGAATTTCAAGGAACCGCAATCGCCCGGACAGCCTGCTTCCGTGGGCCGCGGCGAATTGGTTCACGAACACTTGCCCTGGGGATTGATCGCGTTTTCTTTTTTGATGAAGCCGGAGCAGGCTGTCTGGACGAACGCTTACGGTGAGACGATCACGCTGCCGGTGATTGTTGATCGCGACCTGGCCGAATACGAGACGACGTGTGCGCTGGGCGAACGCGATTTACGCGCCGACAAAACCGCACCGCCGCCGTTTCGCGATGCCATTAAAAAATACAGTTGCTTCGGTCTGCATTCGGTCTACGGCTTTCTGGCCTGCGTCAAACAGGGCTATCGCAACAATGGATTGCCGGAACGGATCAATCGCATGCTGGATTTGCTGACCTACCGCTTAAAAGGCGACGCCGAAGCGATTAACGAAGAGTATGCCAAAGCCGCCGCCGGCGCTCCGCCGGAACAGGTTGAAGCGTTCCGACTCCGCGCGCTGGTCAAACATTACGGCCACGCTTTTGAAGCCATCAATTTCGCCAAGCTGCACAAGCTGACTGCGTTCAACACCGAACAGGAACGCCGTATTCAGGAAGGCGAGCAGGAGTTTTACCGGAATCTGGTCAAAATGCAGGCGATGGACTGGGCAATGATGAAAAGCAAACTAGGCGAAAAATTCGTCAGCGACATTGTCATTGCCACTGGGCACGCCGCGCGCGCCTTGAAACTGTTGACGCCGCAAAATCCCGATACGCTTGCTTGAGGTCGAAACAATGTATTTTCAAATTCGCCGGTTGTTAATCGGTTGTTTGCTGGCAGCGCTTTTCGCCGCCGTTACCTGCGCGCAAAGCCAGCCGTCGGCCACGCAAGCCGCTCCTGCCGCTCCGATTCGCGCGCTGCCGCTTTATGAAAAGTGCGAGGCGCTGGCCGATAATGCTTCCGCGCCTGCCGCCATTGTCGCGCTCAAAGACAAAGACACAGAAAAACGAATCAAAGCCGCCGCATTGCTGGCCAAAGCCTGCGATGCGCGCGCGACGAATCCTTTGCTGGCTGTGGCGCGCGACGATGAAGAAATCACCGCGCGCGTGGCAGCGGTCGAAGCCCTGGGACAACTGGGTGATCAACAGGCGATTGATTCTTTAATTGAAATCATTGAAAGCTCGGATTGGCGCGTGCGCGTGGCGCTCGCGCGAACGTTGACTTCGTTTCAGGTTTACCGCGCCAGCAACGCAGTACTCAATGTGATGAGCAATCCCGGCGACAGGAAAGTCACCGAAGAAGGCGATCTGCGCGCGCGTTGTCAGGGAATTTTGCAGGTCAATCAATTGCGCGATGTGCGCTTTTCGCGCAAGGCCGTAGGGTTTCTCTTTCTGTTTCTGGATCACGAAAACCAGCAGTTCCGCCGCATCGCTCGCGAAACGATGCTGGAATTGAAAGGCACGCGCAACGGCTACCACGAACTGCTGGGCATTCTGAAGCAAGCCAACTTTCCGGACTTCCGCGTCAAAGCTGCTTACTGGCTGGGCAAATTCAACATCGAAGACACGCGCTCCGCGCTCGAAGAAGCCGCCGCCTCCGACCGCGATTCAATGGTCAGGCAAGCCGCGCAGGATGCTTTGACGACGATGAAAAAACAGTGAATTGTCAGTTGTCCGTTGTCTTTGGTGTTTGCGGACAACTGACAACTGACGACTGACAACTCGGATGGATTCAATCAAACTCGAAATTTACCGTTCGCTTTACACCTCCGTCGCCGAAGAGATGGGCGTCAGCCTACGCCGGACGGCGTTTTCTCCGAACATCAAGGAGCGGCGTGATTATTCCTGCGCGGTGTTTGACGGGCGCGGGCGAATCATTGCGCAAGGCGATCACATGCCCGTGCATCTGGGTTCGATGCCGATGTCTGTCAGAGCCGCGATTGAACATTGCCGGATGCAACCGGGCGACGTGGTCGTTTTGAACGATCCTTACGCGGGCGGGACGCATTTGCCGGATGTGACGATGGTCGCTCCGGTGTTTGATGAGTCTGAAAACCTGCTTTTCTTCGTGGCGAATCGTGCGCATCACGCGGACATTGGCGGCGCGACGCCAGGTTCAATGGGCGCGGCGACGGAGATTTATCAAGAAGGCATTCGCATTCCTCCGATTCGCATTGTGCGGGGCGGAGAACTGGATGAGGAAGTTTTCAATTTGTTGCTGGCCAATGTGCGCGGGCGCGAAGAGCGCGAAGGCGACTTTGCCGCGCAACTGGGCGCGCTCAAAGTCGGCAGTGAACGACTGCTTGAAATTGTCGCGCGCTATGGCTTTGCCGAAGCGGACGAATACGCAGGGCATCTGGTCGAATACGCCGCGCGCCGCGTTCGTCGCCGCCTGGAAACTTTGCCGGACGGCGTTTACAAAGCTGAGGACTTTCTGGATGACGATGGCGAATCGGAAGATCCTGTGCGGATTGCTGTCCGAATCGAAATTCGCGGAGATCGCGCCAAAGTTGACTTCACCGGCAGCGCGCCGCAAGTCCGCGGGCCAATCAATGCCGTCGAAGCAATCACGGTTTCGGCGGTTTATTACGTCTTTCGTTGTTTGATTCCCGGCGACATTCCGGCCAGCGCCGGCATCCTCGAACCGATTGAAGTCATCGCTCCCTCCGGCAGTATCGTCAACGCAGTGCATCCCGCGCCTGTTGCCGGCGGCAACGTCGAAACCTCCCAGCGAATCGTGGACGTGCTGCTCAAAGCCTTGTCGCAAGCCGCGCACGAACTGATTCCGGCGGCTTCGCAAGGCACTATGAACAATCTGACCATCGGTGGCTGGGACGCGCGCACCGGCAAGGAGTTCGCTTATTACGAAACCGTTTGCGGCGGGATGGGCGCGCGCCCCACAGCGGACGGCATTTCCGCCGTTCACACTCACATGACCAATTCGCTGAATACGCCGATTGAGGCCCTCGAATATGCTTATCCGTTGCGTGTGCGGCGCTACGCTATTCGCCGCAATTCCGGCGGACGCGGGCGTCATCGCGGCGGTAACGGCACCATCCGCGAAATCGAATTGCTGACCGATGCCAAAGTTTCGTTGCTGGCCGACCGCAGAAAAATCGCGCCTTATGGTTTGCACGGCGGCGAAGACGGCAAACGCGGACAAACAGAGTTGCTCACTGCTGACGGGAAGAAAAAGAAATTGCCGGGCAAGTTTTCCATTCAGGCGAGCAAAGGCGACCGCATCGTGATTGAAACGCCCGGCGGTGGCGGTTGCGGAACGGAATGATTTACGGCAAGCGACAAAACGCGCCCACTCAGTGATTACTGAATCGGACTTCGCTTTCATAGCCACTTGAGCCGGCGGAAGTAAAAGTAAAGCGCCAGGCCAATAATCAGCATGCTCAGCAGCGCGCCCGTGTAGCCGTAGCGCCAGCCCGGTTCCGGCATAAACTGCAAGTTCATTCCATAAATTCCCGCCACCAGAGCAGAGCGCGCAAGCCGTGCGTTACGTCGAATTCTTTTCAACTCCCTGGTATTTGTGAAGCAACGCGATTTTGTCGCCGTGCTGGTCAGTTTGTCGGTGGTGACTTATTCTGCGATGCGCGCGGCGAAAGTAGATTCAATCAAAGCCTTGTGATACGAATAACCCAAAGCTTCGCGGATCATTACCGCGAGCAGTAGCGAGCCCGTTCAAGCACTAACGCCACGCTCGCGGTACTGATCCGCGAACCATCAACCAATGTCTCGGAGATCAACGAATATGATCGTCCCCCTTTTGAATTGCTCCGTCAGCGATCTTCGCCGTCGATTTCGGCTTCCGATACTGCTGCTGTTTGTTTTCAGCCTTCCGCTTTGGCTCTTGCCGAGCGAACGCGCAAGCGCCTTGCTGAAACGCCCAATGTCTTTTCAACAGGATTCAGCCGAAAGCCGTCTGGCCGCCGCCATTATCGCGGCGCGCAACGACAACGAACGCACGACATTGATTCAGGCGCAACCGCAACTCGTCAATCTACGCTTTCGCCATACGCTGGCGATGCAGGTGCTGCGCCTGCAAATGCAGGGCGACCACGCGCGTGTCATCGCGGTGCTGGATTTCGTGCGCCAACTGGCCGAAGCGCGCGGCGATAAAGGCTGGGCGGCGATGGCGCGGATTGACAGCATCGGTTCTTACAGCCTGGGAGGGAATCTGTTTCGAGCGAAAATCGAATTCGGGAAAATTCCGCCGCTTGAAGAAATCGCGCACGACCGGCAGGCGCTGGCGCATGTTCTGGGTGTCCGCGCTTTTCTGGCGCGCGAACAGGGGAAAAACAGCGCCGCCCTGCAAGACGCGCTGCGCAGTTTGGAACTGTTCGACCCGGAACAAAAACTGGAAATCGCCCTGGCTCACAGCGTGGCGGGAATGGTTTACGTGTTGGACGCGGAAAGCGAGAAGGCACCGGAGTATTTGAACAAAAGCCTGCGCCTGTTTGAAGAACTCGGCGACCGTTTCTGGACGGCCATTCCGCTGAATTACCTCGGCGAACATTCTCATTACCGTGGCGACGAAACGGCGGCGATCAATTACCTTCAACGCAGCATCGCGTTAAGCGAAGAATTCGGTATCGGCTTTCTGCGGTATTACACCTACAACTTGCTGGGAGAGGCCTACACCAGAGCCGGCGACGGCTCGAAGGCGTTGCTCTATTACGAAAAAGGTCTGGCTGAACGTGAGGTTCTGGGGAACAAAAGGCTCATCAGTAAGGCGCTCAAGGATTTCGGCATATTTTTCCGCGCGCAGGAAAATTACGGGAAGGCGCTGGAATACCTGGAACGCAGTCTGCAATTGGCGCAGGAATCGCAATATCACGAAATGGCCAGCATTGCGCATCGGCAAATCGGGCTGGTCTGGCTGGAACTTGGCGAAGCGGCAACCGCGCTCGGTTCTTTTCAAAAAGCGTTGGCCGAAGCCCAGGAAGACAAAACGCAGGATGAAATCGGTATGTCGCTGCTGGAAATCGGACGCGCTTACGATCAACTCGGTCAGGATCAACAGGCGCTGGCCACCTGGCGGGACATTCTGGCCCGCCCGGATCATCCCAGAAAGCACGATTATCGCGGCGAGGTGCTCAACAATATTGCCGCTTTCCACTTGCGCAAAAACAATCTGACCGAAGCCGAGAGCTATTTTCGTCAGTGTCTGGCGGGACTGAAAGAAGCGTATCGTCTGGGGCATCACCACACGGCGCTGGCCGGACTGGGCGGAGTTTATTTCGCGCGCGGAGATTACAAACAATCGCAGTCTTTTTACGAGCAGGCGCTTGAAATCGCGGAAAACGTTTTTCTGGATGCGGCGGCGCGTTATCGCGCGCGCATCGGCGAGATTCAGCGTTTGACGGACAAGGACGAACAGGCGTTGGAAAGTTTTCGCCAGGCCATTGAATTGAGCGAGACGCAGCGCGTGCGCATTTCCAATCCGGAGTGGCGGTCGTTGTATCTGGCGCGGCAGCGCAATCATTACGAACTTTACATTGACCTGCTGATGCAACTGCACAAACAACGCCCCGACGCCGGGTATTCGGCGACGGCTTTTCAAACCAGCGAACGCGCGCGGGCACGCGGCCTGTTGGATTTGCTGGCGGAATCACGCACTGACATTCGTGGCGGCGTTGATTCCTCGCTGCTTGCCCGCGAACGCGACCTCAAACTCAAGCTCAATGCGTTGGCCTCGCAATTGGCCGTGCCGCGCAACAACAAACAGATTTCCGCCGCTGCGTTGTCGCGGGAAATTGCTTCGCTCACGACGACTTTGAAACAAATCGAAACCCAAATCCGCGCCGGCAGCCCGCGCTACGCCGCACTGACCCAACCGCAACCATTGAGCATCGCTGAAATTCAACGCCGGCTGCTGGATTCGGATACGCTCCTGCTCACTTATGAATTAGGCGAGCAAAAAAGCTGGTTGTTCGCGGTCGCGCCGGATTCGCTGACCAGCTACGAACTCCCCCCGCGCGCCGAAATCGAAGCCGCCGCCGCCAGGCTTTATGAATTGTTGATGCAGCCGGAACGCAGTCCGGCAATGGAAACGCGGCTTCAGACGGAGGCACAAGAAGTGTACCGATTGGTGCTTGCTCCCATTGCCGCCAAGCTTGGAAAAAAGCGACTGGCAATTGTCGCTTCCGGCGCGCTGCAATATCTGCCCTTCGCGGCATTGCCGGAAAACAGCGGCGGCAATCAGCCTCTGATGGTCAA
>CAZRXE010000231.1:0-2903 GCA_964603695.1 uncultured Heliomicrobium sp. | reverse complement strand
TGTCTGTCGCCTTCGCCTTCGGCGCGGGCTTCGCGACACTGCTGGTCAGTCAGCGCGAAAACTCCCGCTTCATCGGCGCGGTTTCGACACCGCTGATTTCCTTGATCCTGTTGATGGCGGTTTTCATCGGCAGCGAATTTATTCAATTGCCGCCGGTGCTGGACAGTTATTGGCGTCCGATTCACGTCGGCGTGGCTTCGATGAGCTACGGCGTGGCACTGGTCAGCTTCGCGATGGCGGTGATGTATTTGGTCAAAGACGGCGTGAAGATGGAGGCGATGGCCATGGTGGTCGCTGCCGCCACTCTAGGAACATACGTTTTCGTTTGGCTGATGGGCGGCATCAAAGGATTGGATCCGTTTTCGCTGAGCTTCCGGCTGAATCCCGGCGTTCCGCACGCAAACGGCTTCAGCAATAGCGGCGCTCGTGTCACTTTGCCCGGCGTGGGGATCATTGCCACCTTGTCGTTGGCACTTTTTTTCGCGGCAGCGGTTTGCTTCGCGCTTTATTTGTACAAGAACAAAGAGGCCGCACGCGGTTACGGACACGGGCTGCTGCGTGCGTCCATCGTCGCACAAATTGTCACAATCGGAATGGTCTTTTACCGAATCAAGACAATGGGCGTGGTTGGTTCTTTGATCGGCAACGATCAATCCTATGCCGTCGGCAAACATTTGATGGGCAAGGAAGCCGCCGGTCGGTCGGTTGAAGAACTCGTCTCCGTCGGTTCGAACTTCCTGGCCACTAACCAAGATTCACTGGTGTTGAGCATCAAGGGGAACCCAATTGAAATCGCCGCACTCATCACGCTACTGGTCGTCACCTGCTTCTTGGCGATTTTCAGCTTCCGCACCGAAAAGATTCGCGAAAGCCTGCCATCGCTCGAGCGCATTGACAGCTTGATTTATAAACTGGTCGGCGTGGCGTTCGCGGGGCTGGCGATTCTGCTCGTGACCGGCGCGGTCTGGGCGAATGAATCCTGGGGACGTTACTGGGGCTGGGACGCGAAAGAAACCGGCGCGTTGGTGGCTTGGTTCGCTTACGGTGGTTATCTGCATTCGCGCATTTCCCACGGCTGGGCCGGACGCCGCAGCGTGTACTTCGCCCTTGTGGGATTCCTGCTGGTGGTCTTCACCTATCTGGGTGTCAGCTACATTCTGCCTGGTTTGCATTCTTACGCATAAACCAAGCGTCAACCGAAAAAGCCGAAGGGCAAAAATCAAACTCCACCTTGAGCAGTTTTGGTTTTTGCCCTTTTTGCTTTTTCTCAACTCAATCGGGACTCCGCCCCAAATGTCCAATAACCTTGAAAACGCGCAACCGTCTTCCCTTGACCAACTCGTCGCAGCGACGAGCCGGGAGTTCTTGTGGCGAATTCCCGTTGCGCAACTTTGGCTGATTGTTTTCGCGCTGATCGGCGCGGCGCTGGTGCTGCTTTACCACGACGCCGAACAGCAAGACTCTGCTTACCATTTTCTTTTTGCTCGCTGGGCGGGACGGCATCCGACATATTTCGTCAGCGTCTGGGCGCGTCCGCTATTCACGCTGATTTACTTTCCAGCCGCGCAATTTGGATATCCCGCCGCCAAACTGTTCACGGTTGTCATCAGCCTGCTGACGGCCTGGCAAACCTTTCGACTCGCGCAACAACTCAACTTTGCTCGCGCCGATTTAGCCGTTCCCGTCCTTTTCCTGCAGCCAGCATTTTTCGCCCTCTGTTCGGTGGTGATGACGGAAACGCTCTTTGCGCTACTGTTCGTCGTCGCACTCAGATTACATTTAAGCGGACGATTGAAAGCCGGGATGCTCGTCGCGTCCTTACTGATTCTGGTCAGACCGGAAGGCTTTTTCATCGGCGCGCTATGGGGCGTTTGGATTTTGCTCGGCGCGACAAACCGGTTGAAAACCGCGCCACAGACCTTGCTACTCGCCTGCGGGATGGCGGCTTGGTGGCTGGCTGCTTATGCGCTAACAGGCGACAGGCTTTGGATCATTCACAATTGGCCTTCGGATTGGCAGGCGACGAGTCACGCCAACGGCACGGGGCCGATTTGGTGGTACGCCTTGCAACTGCCCTTGATCGTCGGGCTGCCGCTTTTTGCGGTGTTTCTGGCTGGATTGTGGCGGTTGCTGAAACGGCGTGAGTTTGTTTATGGCACATCGGCATTTCTCACCTTATTCGTGCTGCATTCTTTGATGTTCATAAAAGGCTGGTTCGGCTCCGCCGGTTATGCGCGTTACTTTGTTTGCGTCGCGCCGGTAATTGCGTTGATAACGTTGACGGGCTGGAATCATCTGGCCGAAAGATACAACCGAGCAGGACATCGTGTCGGGTCATTCGCGCTTTTGCTCGCCGGGCTGACCTGTTTTGTTTACGTGGACACAGTGCGCTTCACACGTGATGCGCAAGGAGTCGAAGCAATGTACGTCTGGCTGCACGCTCATCACGCGAAGCTTTTCGAGCCAGGCGTCGAGCGAATTTCGAGGTTGATTTGCAGCCAAGCTTACACGCGAATTCTGCTGGATCGTGATCCCTGGGAAAAGCCGCCTTTTACGGCTGATCGCGAAAATAACCTAGAGTTGCTCCGTCAGTCGCCATCCGGCACGCTTGTGCTGTGGGATGAAGAAACCGGACCGAAATGGCATCAGTTGCGCGTGGAAGATTTTGAAACTTCCGGATACGAGCGTTTGAGTTCCCAGGACTTCAAATTGGAAGGCTGGTTTATACGTTTGAAGTGGAAGCACTTCGGCGGGCCGCGATTTCAACGTATGCATTGGTTTTATAAGCCCTAAAAACAAATCACCGTCCGATAAAAACACGTCGAGGCGGGTAAAGATAAAGACCTTACGAAAAACCATCTTGTCAAAGGCCAGGACAACCTATCCGCTGCTTGACCGCATCA
>CAZRXE010000230.1:0-3375 GCA_964603695.1 uncultured Heliomicrobium sp. | reverse complement strand
AAAAGTTTTAGGCATATTTGGACTGTTACGCGATGTCTGGATTGCCACCAAAACCTTACTTGGGGGGTTAAAAGAAAGAGCGTCGGAAGGTACTCTGCACGTCAATGACAGTGGGTTGACTTGTGTGAATACGGACGGGATTTTCTGTAAGCCTGCTGGCCCGGTTACTCCATAAAGGGTTTATTTTTGATCGAATACGGCGTTCTCGCATACCTGCAACGGCGGTCTGATGAAAATCGAGCTTTCTTTGTCATCTTTTGTTTGGCGGTGGCTTTGGTTTGCGGGATCGCTGATTGTATTCGGCAGTGCGATCGTGATTACGTTGTTATGGTTTGTTACTTCGACGGTTGTTAATCCTAAGATGCAAATGAGCATGGCGACAGTCGAATCCGCCATCTATTACTTTCCGAACTCCGCGAAGCTGCAAGCGAGGCTGGCCGCCAGATTGATTGAGAGGGGTGCGGATGCCGCCGAAAGCCATGAAGTTCTGGCTGAGCGCGCTTTCCGGCATGCGTTGCAGGCGGTGCAGCTCGCGCCGAAAAATCACGAATACCGGTTGCTGCTGGCTGCCGCCGCCGAATTGCGCGGAGAGATGACGATTGCGGAAGACGCCCTGCGCGAAGCGGTGAAGCTGGCACCGCGCGATGCTCACGTGCGCTGGCAGATGGCGAATCTACTTTTGAGAACAGGGCAAATCGAACGGTCGCTGGATGAATTTCGTGAAGTTGCGGCGGCTGCTCCGCTGCGTTTGCCGAGGGTGATGAGCTTGGTGTGGGAAGCGACAACTGAAAACTTCGACCTGCTGGATCGCGTGGTTGGACGGGAGCCGCAAGCACGTTTGGCGCTGGCGCGATTTCTGGTGGAGCAAAAGCGTTTCGATCTCTCAGCGCGAGTGTTTAACCAGATTGATCGCGGGAGCCGGTTCAAGTTGCCGAATCTCGGAGAGTTTTTTGATTCGATGTTGAGTGCCGGACAGTGGCAATGGTCGGCCAGATTGTGGCGCGAAACGATGGCAGGCGAGGAGTCTGACGGCGCGGAATTGTTTTGGAACGGGAGTTTCGACCGTGGAATTGCAAAATCGCTGGCGCAGTTCGACTGGCAATTCAATCACAGCGACTTTGCGCGTTTGGAAGTTACTGAGGGCGAAGCGCGCACAGGGCGGCACGCTTTGACGGTCGCTTATCAAGGCAAGGACACCACGCGTCTGGACGGGGAAGTGCGGCATGCGCTATGGGTGCGGCCGGGCGGCAAATACAGGCTGGAATTTTTCGCGAAGTCCGAAGACTTGACGACTCCGGACGGGCCGCAAGTTGCGATTTTACGGGTGGAGGATCGCGCGGTGATTGCCGGTTCCGTGCCCGCGCCTTCAGGTTCCAACGAATGGCAGCGGATGGTTGTGGATTTCATCGCGCCCGCCAACGCTCATGCCGTGTGGGTCGCCCTCCGGCAGATTCCTCGGTTTAGTTACGCCGAACCCACTAGCGGCGTGGTCAGATTCGACGATTTCAAATTGACGGCTCAATAACCGGGACCTGATGCGGCACTTGCTGAAAAACATTTTGGATAGAGTCATCGCTTACGGCTTTATCGGCTTGATGATTTTTTCGGCGTTAGCGCACGGAGCTGTCGAACCGTGGTCAGAATTGATCTTTGTGGTTTCGATTGCCGGGTTGGGAATGTTATGGACTGTGCGGGCGATGGCGGCCAGGAGGCTGGTTTTGTATGTGCCGCAAACTCTGTGGCCGCTGCTTGCATTCACTTTGTTGGGTGCGGCGCAAAGCATCGCCTACACGGATGGGAACGGGTATTTGCACAGCTTGTCCAGCGATGTGGAGGCTACACGCGGAACGGTACTAATGCTCTGTTGCTTGCTGGCGGCGGGGCTGGTTGCGGCGAACTTCCTGACGCATCGTGAACGGTTGTGGCGATTGGCGCTGGCGTTGACCTTTTTCGGCGTGGCGCTTTCGACGTTTGCATTGATTCAGCATTTCACCTGGAGCGGGCGATTTTTCTGGTTTCGAGCCGCTTATGCCGAAGCGCCGTTCGGGCCATTCGTCAATCGCAATCATTTCGCGGGGTATCTGGAATTGTTGTTGCCGTGGCCTGTCATCGTGATGCTGTCGCGGCGGCGCTGGGAAGAAAAGTTCTTTTACGGATTTGCCGCCGCCTGGATCACCATGACGGCTGTCTTTTCGCAATCGCGCGGTGGGATGGTCAGCATTCTGGCGCAATTGATTTTTCTGGCGGCCTTCAGTTTACGCGGCGCGCAAGATGAAGCTTATGAAGTTACGCGCCGAAGACAAATCGGCGCTTTTTTATTGCGTGCTGGAGCCGTGGGCGCGCTGGTGGCGGCATTGGCTGTGGGCGTTAATTGGCTGGGCAACGAGCGCGTCAGCGAGCGGGTTTCGCTCAAAGAGGCGCTCGAAAAATCCGGCACCTACTTTTCCGCCTTGTCCACTTATTCGGGAAATCGCCTGGAATTGTGGCGCGATGGTTGGGCGCTGTTTCGCGCGCAACCTTTGACGGGCGCGGGTCTCGGCGCTTTTCAAACGGTCTTTCCGGCTTTTAACAAACAAGACAATCCGGGATTGATTACTTCGCAGGTACACAACGATTACCTGCAAGTTTTAACTGATGGTGGAATCATCGGGGGAATGATTGCGTTATGGTTTTTGGGCGCAACTTGTGTGGCGATACGGCGCGGCATTCGGTCGCGGGAGCCGATGATGAACTTTTACGCGCTCGGTTGTGGAGCAGGGATTCTGGGCTTATTGGTGCATAGCCTGTTTGATTTCAATTTGCAGTTGCCGTCGCACGCGCTGCTGTTCATCGCATTTTCGGCCATTGCCGCGCAATTGCGTGAACTGGCGGAACGGCTCGCTGAAGCTCGCGTCACGGCGCGCCCCATCGCTGATGCCAGGCGCATTTTGCTGGCACGCAAGAAACGAGAGGTTTGATTTATGCAAACGCCACAGCTGCCAAACGGCGGTAACAATCAATTTCCATACGATAAATCGTCGAATCCGAACGAGACTTCGGTGATTCCGCTCAATCTGAGCGAGAGCGCGGCGGCTTCAGGGCAGTATTATTCCTACAACAAACAGAAGGAAGAGGAAGGCACTATCAACCTGCGGGAGTTGTGGCGGCGCGTCAAACGGCGCAAGTGGCTGATTGCCGTGATCGTTTCCGCAGCCACGCTGATGACGGCGGTCGAATCGGCGCGGCAAAAGAATGTTTATCAGGCCGTGGCCACCATCGAAGTCGGCAAAAACAATCAAATGGTATTGAAGACTGGCGATCTGGTGATTGAAAACGGCAGTTCGCAAGTCGAAACTGCGGTCTTCCTGCTGACCAGTTATCCGCTGTTGGAAGACG
>CAZRXE010000229.1:0-1769 GCA_964603695.1 uncultured Heliomicrobium sp. | reverse complement strand
CAACGGCGCGGACGATGACGGTTCGGGAACCGTCGCCGTACTGGCCATCGCCGAAGCTCTAGCCAAAGGCCCGCGCCCGAAACGCTCCGTCTTGTTCGTCTGGCACGCGGGCGAGGAAAAGGGATTGTGGGGATCAGCCTTCATCAACGAGAACCCGCCCGTTCCTGGTAAACAAATCATCACGCAATTGAACATTGATATGATTGGCCGCAGCAAAAAAGATGGAGACTCCAATCCACGTAATGCGGAACTGAGCGGACCCAATGAAATTTACGTGATTGGTTCAAAAATGATGAGTTCTTATCTGGCCGAAGTCAGCGAGCAGGTCAACAAGACGTATCTCAATCTGAAGTTCAATTACAAATACGATGATCCGAACGATACCAACCGCTTCTTTTACCGCAGCGATCACTTCAACTACGCGAAGAAGGGCATCCCGATCATCTTTTACTTCGACGGCGTCCACGAGGACTACCATCAAGTCGGCGATTCGCCGGACAAGATTGATTACCAGAAGATGGAAAAAGTAACGCGGACAGTGTTCGCCACGATGTGGAAGCTGGCCAACAGCGCCACCCGCCCGAAAGTGGACAAACCTCTGCCGCCGCAATTGAGCGGAAACTGAAACCGGCAGGCAATCAAAACGAAAGGGAGACAAGGAATTTTTCCAAGTCTCCCTTTTTCCCTATTTATTACTTCGTGCTTTTGACTTTGACCGTTTTCAAATTCGGATCGCTTTTAATTTCGGCGTCGGTGTACAACACGCGCCGCCATTTCTTTTCGGAAAACAGTTGCGTCTGATCGGAAAACTGCGGCGAGGCTGGATCGCCCGATTGAGAGTAAGTCAAAAACGCTTGTGCGCGCGGACCGTTGGCCGTGAACTCCAACGCCATAATGAAGCTCGTGCCGTAGTTGATGAGATAGCCTTCTTTGGTCAAAAAGCGGCTGCCTTTGACGCGCTCCGGCGAAGCAAAAGGTTCCAGCGTCGGCGAGTTGCCGGAGAAGCTGACGATGTTGGCGATGCCTTCGTAAGCGCCGCCGCCGTGAATCGGAATCCGCCCACCATTCTTGTCGCTGTATTGCACCTTGCCGAGCGGCGCATCCACCGCAAAACCCGCCTGTTCCAGCGTGCGAACCGCGCGCGCCAGTTTCAACAGCGATTCGTTATTTTTGTCCGGCGTCATGGTGTGCGGCGTGTTGACGGCGTTTGTGGCGTTGAAATCCTGCTGGAACAGCACGCCCGCTTTTTGCGTGTCGCCCAAGTCGTATTGCGTGGTGAATTCGCGCCACAGCACAGCGCCGACGCTGTTCACATCAAAACGCCCATCCCAGCGGGCGAGTACGCCGCAAGCTTTGCTCAGATTCACCGTTTGCCCGTCCAGCATCACCGAAGGCGTTGCCTGACAGCGTTTGACGGTTTCGGCGCGCAGCAATTCCGCCGACAAGCTGCGATTGCTGAGCGCGGCGGCGGCCAATTCGTCCAGCGTGAATTTGCCGTCCTGTCCGGCGGGGCCGTTCGGGCTGGTGTCGTCCAGCAACAGCGCGTTCATCCGCGTGCGCAAACTGCGCGCGGTTCCTTCCAAGCCTTGCAGCGGCGAAAAGCCCGTCAGCAATTGATGCGGATTGGCCAGCCAGAAACTGTCGTTGGCGTTAAAGACGTAATCCTTGCGTTCCAGTTGCGGCATGCGCGACCACGGAATGACGCCTGCGCGCGTTGTCGAATCGCTAACCCATTCGTTCAGCGAATTGCTGCCGTCCAGCAACACGAT
>CAZRXE010000228.1:0-3323 GCA_964603695.1 uncultured Heliomicrobium sp. | reverse complement strand
ATTGATTCGCAAGGGCTGCTGCTTTTCACCCAGGACGGGCGCATCGCCAAAAAAATCATCGGCCCAAGCCAGGATGATTCCGGCAAAGTCGAAAAGGAATACATCGTCCGCGTTGTCGGCTCACTGCCGGATGAAAAGCTGCAACTGTTGCGGCACGGCCTTGCGCTCGACGGCAAGCCGCTCCGACCGGCGCGCGTTGACTGGCTCAATCGCGATCAACTGCGCTTTGTGCTGACCGAGGGACGCAAACGCCAGATTCGGCGGATGTGCGAACTGGTCGGGTTGAAAGCCGTGGGTTTGAAGCGCGTGCGAATCGGCCACCTCCGGCTGGGAAACTTGCCCGAAGGAAAATGGCGATTTCTGGAACCGGGCGAAACGCGGTTCTGACGCGACGGTAGAAGTTGTCGGAAGAATCCAGTACCCTTTACTCGCTTCCTACGACAAACGGTTCTCGAAATTGCTGTTATGAATCAAGCTGTACCAAAATTTCGTTTCGCGCTGCCTGCGCTGCTGGTCTTGCTGATGGGCGTTGCCGCGCCTGTATTTTCGCAATCCCTGACGGAAGCGCAGCGAATCGCCGAACTCACGAAAGTCCGCGACGGATTGAAATCCGAGGCGTTTCGTAATGCCGATGTCATGTTCGTCATCAGCGAACGCGCCATTGCCGAATCCGTCAAACAGTTTGTCGGAACGGAAATCACGCTGGCCAACGGCAACGTGATGAAGCTTTCCGCAATTGAAACGCAATTGGTGACGGGTGCGGCGATCATTAAAATCGGCGTGCAGGCCAAATCCACCAATCTGCAACTGACCGGGCGGCTTTCCAGCGGCGAAATTCAAAACACGCCCGAAGGCAAAAAACTGCGGATGCCGTTGCAGGTGACGGAAGTCAAACTGCTCAACGGCGGCATTTCGTCGCTGCTTATCAAAACGCTGTTCGGTGCGTGGTTGAAGCCGGAAACCTGGAACGACGAACTGCCCGCGCTGACCTTGCCGCTGGAAATCAACGAAGCGATGGAAATCCCCGCCGCGCAGTTCAATGTCGAGGGCCAGATGCCGATGGACATTGTCACTGCGGCTTACCGCGCGCCGCTCAAACTTTCGCTGACTTCATTGCTGGTCTTGGACAAACGCGCGGTGGTTACGCTGCAAGTGAGTTCATCCGGCCTGCCGGTTAATAAGCTTGGGTCGGAAAACGTTTTTCCCGGAGAAGACCGAATTTCCCTGGAAAATGAAGTCGCGCAACTGAGCGGAAATCCGAGTGTGGAATTGGCAACCGAGAGTGATGTTCGATTGCGACTGAGTCGAAACCTCATCAGTTCCCTGCTTTCGCAAATCGCCGCGCAGCAAAATCCCGATTTGAAATTCAAGCTGAAGCAAAGCCGTGTGCGGTCGAATGAAGTCACGGCGGTGGTTTCCATCCTCAATTACACGGACATCGAAAACGGCGACGGTCAGGCGGATGTCAGCGAATTGCGCGTGGAAAACATCGCCGACGGCAAAGTCAACGTCCGGTTGAGCGGGCGGGGCGTGATTGACGCCAAAATCAAAGGTCGCGAATACGGCATTCCTTACGGCTTTTCGCCGCGCACCAATTTCGCCATCAACAACCAACCGATCCCGCTGCAGTTCGCTGCGGAAAACGGGCGGGTAGTGTTGCAAGCCGTGCCGGGCACGGCCTTGCCGATCAACTTGCGATTCACGGTCAATGTCGCCGGGCACGAAGTCGGCATTGATCGCACGGAAGCCGTCCGGGTGGATCGCTGGCTGAGCCGGATCGAATTGCCCGCGCTGCTCAATCGGGAAATCCTGCTGCCAAATAAATTGGAAATTGACGCGGGCGGCAATCTGCACGTGACCAATAAACACAAACTGGATTATTCGCTCTCGAAGCTGCGCTTCGGCGCGAACAACGACGCCGTGGACATTACGGCGGACATCAAAGTGAATCCGAAATAAAAGCGCGCGGGCAAATCGCTTGTATCCAACCCCGCCCGCTTGCCGTCAGAACCCTTTATGGAATTCAAGGAAACCCTCAAACTGGCGTTCGACGCCATCTGGTCGCACAAATTGCGCTCGGTACTCACCTTGCTTGGAATGATTATCGGCGTGACAGCGGTGGTCATCATCGTTTCGCTGATTCAGGGCTTCAATCGTTACGTGGATGAAAAGATCGCCGGCATCGGGGCCAAAGCCTTCAGCGTGCGCCGTTTCGGTTTCGACGATTGGAAAAACACCGACACCATCGCCGAAGCCCAACGCCGCAACAAAGATTTGACGATGGACGATTTCGATTACCTGCGCGAACGCGCCACTCTGGTGGACAAGCTCGGCGCGAAGGCGATGGCTTCGCCCTCGACGCTCAAACGTGGGAACGAATCGGCGGAAAGCGTTCGCGTGGACGGCACAACCGCCAATTGCGCGGAAATTGACAATGTAGACGTTGCCGAAGGCCGTTATTTCACCACCAGCGAAGACAGTTCGACGCAAAACGTGGTCTTTCTCGGCGCGGACGTGGCAAGCAAACTGTTCCCGAACAGTTCGCCGATTGGTCAGGAAATCACTATTCGCGGATTGCCTTACCGCGTGGTCGGCGTGGCCGCCGCCAAAGGCACAGTCTTCGGCATGCCGCAGGACATTTTCGCCACCATCCCGCTTCGCACCTATATCAAAAACTTCGGCCCGGCGGTGCGCCAACGCAGTTTGTATTTGACCGGAACCGCCAAGAATGACGATCAATTTCAGGAAACTGTCGAAGAAGTCCGCGCTCTGATGCGCGCCCGGCGCGGATTGAGTTACGGCGAAAAAGACAATTTCGGCATCGGCACGCCGGACGCGATTATGGAAATGCGCGACAAACTGTTGGGGCCGATTTTCATCGCGGCGGTCGCCGTTCCCGGCATTGCGCTGGTCGTCGGCGGCATAGTCATCATGAACATCATGCTGGTCAGCGTCACTGAGCGGACGAAAGAGATCGGCATTCGCAAATCCTTGGGCGCGCGCCGCGCGGACATCTTGAAACAGTTCCTGATCGAAGCCGTCACGCTGTCAGCCATCGGCGGCGCAACGGGCGTCTTCATCGCCTGGGTGTTCGGCAGAGTGCTGACCGCCGTTTTCTTCCCGACGTATTTATCCATTGCCGCCGTCATCATCGCCGTCAGCGTTTCCGGCTTGATCGGCGTGTTGTCCGGTCTTTTGCCCGCGAGCAAGGCATCGCGGCTTGATCCGATTGAAGCGTTAAGAGCTGACTAAATTGAGTCAGTACCGCGACCGGTAGGGAGCGGGTCATTGCGCAATAACCCGCTCCCTACCGGTCGCGGTAC
>CAZRXE010000227.1:0-5297 GCA_964603695.1 uncultured Heliomicrobium sp. | reverse complement strand
CCGCATACCATTTGTCCATGTGTGTAAAGGCGCGGCCTCCGTGAAATTGCAGCACGGGGTCTTTGGTTCCGGCGATGAAAAAAGCCGGCTGCCGGATCATTCCCGTTTCCGGCGAATCCAGTTGCGGCGTCAGCGTCACGTTGCGATCAATGTTCCGATACCAGTTGATCGGCCCGCGAAAACCGCTTTGTTGATACTGCGCGACGTAATACTCCAAATCCTCTTCGGTCAGCCAGGCGGGCAATTCCTTCGGGTCGGTCATGCCGTCCAGGAACTTCGATGAAGCAGGCTTGAGCCGTGGGCGCAATTCATCCGGGATGTCACCGGAAATCGAGTAATAAATTGTGCGCAGGCTTTTCGGCAGATCGGCTTCGAGTTCGGCTTCGGCCACGCCGGGCTGTTGGAAATAAACCATGTACCAGAAATTGTCGCCGTAAAATTCCTGCTGCGTCAGCAAGCGCGCTTTCCATCGCGAATACGGTACGCTCAATCCGGCGACGGCTTTGACCCTGTCGGGATGCAGCAAGGCCGTGTGCCAGGCGACGGGCGCGCCCCAATCGTGACCGACCACCAGAAAGCGTTCGTGCCCCAACGCCGAAGCGATGCCCACCACATCGCTCGTCAGTTCCAGGATGTTGTAGGCTTCGATTTCCGCAGGCTTGTCGCTACCGCCGTAGCCGCGCTGATCCGGCACGGCCACCTGAAAGCCGGCTTCGACCAGCGGCGCGATTTGATGCCGCCACAAATACCAGCACTGCGGCCAACCGTGCAGCAAAATCACCAGCGGCCCCGCGCCTTCAACCACTGTCCGCAAACGAATGCCGTTCGTTTCCACCATCTGAAAGTTTGGAGTGTTCATCTTGTTCCCCTTTGCTGAAATCTTTACCGCGAATTTTCGGAAGCACGTTTTAGCACGCAGATTCAAAACCGCCAACGCCTGCCAAGAGGCTTCAGTTTTGGGAACGAAGGTTCCCGGAAACGAACATTGTTTTGCCCGGGAGCAGGAATCAATCGGCTCCAAACCGCATATTTCCACAGATTAGAACCTAGTCCGACATGGCACGCCTCTTGAGTGATGGGGCCGACCCACCCACCTGAAACAAGATTGGAGAAAAAGTCATGAATGTCCTTTGGCAAGACTTGCGCTACGGCGCGCGAATGTTGTTGAAACAGCCCGGCTTCACCTTGATTGCCATCATCACGCTGGCGTTAGGCATTGGCGCGAATACGGCGATTTTCAGCATCGTCAATGCGGCGCTGCTGCGTCCGTTGCCTTATGACCGCCCGGAAGAACTGGTCGCAGTTTTTGCAAGCACTGGCGGCGCTGCACGCGAATATGTCTCGTGGCCCGATTTGCTGGACTGGCGCGCACAGAACCAATCGTTCGCGCAACTGGCGGCATTCGTGCCTCAGAGTGTCAATCTGACGGGGCGCACCGGCAGCCAGATCGAACCGGGGCGCGTGATCGGCGGCTTTGTGAGCGCGGATTTCTTTCCCATGCTGGGCGTGGCGGCGGCGCAGGGACGCGCGTTCCTGCCCGGCGAAGACCTCACGGGCGCGCCACCTGTCGCCGTCGTGAGTCACGAAATCTGGCGCGACCAGTTTGGCGCTGACCCGCAATTGCTCGGTCAAACACTCACCCTCAACAATCAGCTTTTCACGGTCGTCGGAGTTTTACCGGAAGGCTTTCGCGCGCCTTATTCCGAAGTCGAAATCTGGCTGCCGATTCAGCACTACCCGAATTTTTCGCTCGACCGCAAGACCGCCAGCGCCGGGGTGTTTGGGCGGCTCAAATCAGGCGTAACCATGCGGCAAGCGCAAACCGAAATGAGTACGATTGCCGCGCGCCTCGCCCAGCAATATCCCGCCACCAATCAGAATCGCGGCATCAATCTCGTCGGCTTGCAAAGCCTGCTGGTCGAGCAATTGAAACCTGCGCTGTTGGTGTTGTTCGGCGCGGTGGGATTTGTCTTGCTGATCGCTTGCGCCAATGTCGCCAACCTCCTGCTCTGTCGGGCGGTCGGACGGTCGCGCGAATTGGCGTTGCGCGCCGCGCTGGGTGCCAGTCGCACGCGCCTGTTGCGTCAATTGTTGACAGAAAGTTTGTTGCTGGCGTTGACGAGTGGCGCGCTGGGACTGTTGCTCGGCCTCTGGGAGATGGAATCGCTGGCGACAAACAGCGCTGCCAATTTGCCGGCACTGTTCGCGGTCAAACTGGATCGCACGGTGTTTAGCTTCACGCTCGGCGCGGCGCTGCTGACGGGAGTGCTGTTCGGCCTGGTTCCGGCGCTGCGTTTTTCGCGGCCTGATTTGAACGAGGTACTCAAAGAAGGCGGACGCGCGGCGGGCACAAGTCCGGCGCGCAACCGCTTGCGGAGTTTGTTTGTGGTCGCCCAGGTCGCGCTTTCGCTGGTGTTGCTGGTGGGCGCGGGGCTGATGGTCAGAAGTTTTGTGAATCTGCTGAGCGTGGCACCGGGCTTTGATGCGCACAATGTGCTGACGCTCGAATATCGCGTGCCGCGCAATAAATACCCCGACCCGCAACAGCAGTGGCGCTTTCACGAACAGGTCGTCGCGCGCATGCAGCAATTGCCCGGCGTCGAAGCCGCCGCCGCCGTCATGGCGATTCCGCATGGCGGCAATGCCGGCTCCAGCCAATTCACACTGCCTGAACGTGCCACGCCGCCCAGCGGCCAGGAGCCACGCGCGCAAACCAATCGCATAGACCCACACTATTTCCGCACCATGAAAATTCCGGTGTTGCAGGGCCGCGTTTTCACCGCTCAGGATCAAGCGCAAACGCCGCCCGTCGTCGTCATCAATCAAACGATGGCGCGGCAATACTGGCCTTCAGGCGCAGCCGTTGGGCGGCAAGTGCATCTGCTCACCCCGGATGTAACGGCGACGATCATCGGTGTCGTCGGCGATGTCAGACATCTCAGCCTGGACGAACCTGCACAGCCACAAATCTATTTGGCCTATGCGCAACAGCCGCACATCTTCGCCTCGCTGGTGGTACGCACCCGCACGGACGCCAACGATTTCGCCAATGCCGTGCGCGCCGCCATCTGGTCGGTGGACGCCGAACAACCCGTCTGGAAAGTGCGCACACTCGACTGGCTATTGCAACGCTCGCTCAGCGGCCAGCGGTTTTTGCTGCAATTGATCGGCGGGCTGGCGGCGCTGGCGCTCGTGCTGGCGGCAGTGGGAATTTACGGCGTCATCGCTTATGCGGTCAGCCAACAAACGCACGAAATCGGCATTCGCCTGGCACTGGGCGCACAAGCCGCCGACATCCTGAAACTGGTAGTGCGACAAGGCGCGGCCCTAACGCTGGCGGGCGTCGCCCTGGGACTGCTGGCGTCCCTCGGCTTGACCCGCTGGCTGCGCGGCATAGTCTTCGGCGTGAGCGTAATAGACCCGCTGACATTCGTAGGCGTGGCCGTGTTGCTGACGCTGGTGGCGCTGCTGGCGTGCTGGCTTCCAGCGCGACGCGCGACGAAAGTTGATCCGATGATTGCGCTTCGCACGGAATAGGGGCAACTGATGTTACCAATCAAATCAATCAGAGCTTTATCCAACCGGACTTTGCCGGCGGTGTTGATGCTCGGCCTCGCGCTGTGCGCAGTTGCCGGCAACGTC
Source organism: uncultured Heliomicrobium sp. (assembly GCA_964603695.1). Lineage (GTDB taxonomy): Bacteria > Acidobacteriota > Blastocatellia > RBC074 > RBC074 > RBC074. Next base: position 1,655 of record CAZRXE010000227.1, on the reverse strand, counting down.
TGCGGCAAACAACGAGCAGCCGCTGGCGAGACCAAACCCGGGGCGGGCCAATACCTGCAAGTCGGTGAGACCCGGATTTACTATGAGACTTATGGAAAGGGCGAGCCACTGGTATTGCTCCACGGTGGCCTGTTTGGCTCCATTGACGAGTTTAAGGGGCTTATCCCTGAACTGAGCCGTCATCATTTAGTGATTGCCATCGCGACTCGTGGACACGGCAAATCAGAACTGGGCAACCGTCCGCTTTCCTACCAGCTCCTAGCCGAGGATTTCGCCGCCGTTATCAGCAAGGCGACTTCGCGCCCGGCTGATGTGATCGGGTTTAGTGATGGAGCTATTGCGGCCTATCACTTGGCCGCCTCACACCCCAGACTGGTGAAGCGCTTGATCGCAGTGGGCGGGCCACTCGGCTTATACGGCTATACCAAAGCTGGTCTGGCGGATTTGGATAAGTACGATACCCCGGAGAAGCTGGAAAAACTGGCACCCAAATTTGTCGCCCAGCGCAGAGCTTCCATGCCTGACCAGGCAGCCTGGAACCGCTTTATCCGAGATTTGGCGAAGATGTGGAAACAGCCGGAATACATTTCAAAGACACAGCTTCAAACAATTCAATGTCCCACGCTGATCGCCGGCGGCGACCGTGATGAATACACCAGGACGGAACATTTCGTTGAAATCTTTCACTTGCTGCCTAAAGGGCAACTCGCCATCGTGCCCGGCTCCGGGCATACCGTGTTCGACACGAAACCGGACTTGATGCTGAAGCTGATACACCTATTCCTTGCCGAATAGCTATGTGAAACCGTCCGCTGTTGGGCAACAGGCGTCCCACAACCGCACAATGTCGTTCACTTTCCAGCTGTAACTGCTACGAGTTCGCCCTGGCACGGCCTTTGTTAGGTAGCTCTGGATAAAGCGGCGCGGCGCGGCCTCGCCCTGGTCGTGGCCGAAGTGGCGCTGGCACTGGCGCTGCTCATTTGCGCGGGACTGCTGATTCGCAGTATGGCGCGGCTGCGGGGGTTGATCCCCGCTTCGACACGCGCGCGTTACTGACAAGGCAGGTGACGCTGCCGTAGGCGAAATATCCGAACGATCCGGCGCGGCGCGCCTTCTTTCGTGAAGCGCTGGGCCGCATCACCAACTTGCCCGGCATCGAAGCGGCAGGCGTGACCAGCGTGCTACCGCTCAGCGGCAACTTCGACGGTAGAAGCATAGAAGTGGACGGCCAGCCGCGTCCGGGCGGGCAGAAACTCGATGCCAACCTTTACGTCGTGACGCCGGGCTACCTGAAGGCTTTGCGTATCGGCGTGACGCGCGGGCGGGCGGTCGCCGAGAGCGACACCGAAACAGCGCAGTACGTCGCATTGGTGAGCGAAACCCTGGCGCGGCTTGAAGGTTATCTGCCGGACAACACACATCACTACAACTACCAGCGGCGGCGCAATGGGAAGAGATTGCCAAACGGCTGCTTGACCGCGCCGTCAAAGACATAACGCTGACACGTTAACGATTCCGGGCATTCCAACAAACAGTAGGATGAATTATGCAGAGCTTGTGGCAAGACCTGCGTTACGGCGCACGAATGTTGCTGAAACAACCCGGCTTTACGCTGATTGCCGTCATCACGCTGGCGCTGGGCATTGGCGCGAATA
>CAZRXE010000226.1:0-5260 GCA_964603695.1 uncultured Heliomicrobium sp. | reverse complement strand
CCAAACCAGCACTCAGCACTCAGCACTCAGCACTCAGCACTCCAACGAACTGTTATGGCGACAAAACCGCCGCAAGCTCGAAGCCGAAGCCGTGCGTGATGCGGTGCTGGCTGTTTCCGGCAAACTGGACTTAACGATGGGCGGCGCGGGCTGGCAGGATTTTGTCGTCGAACATCCCGAACATTCGCCGCATTACGAATACGGTTTGGCTGATCCCGAAGACGCGCGAACGTGGCGGCGTTCGATTTACCGTTTTATAGTGCGTTCGCAAACGCAGCCGTGGATGACTGCCCTGGATTGCGCAGACCCTTCGATGCGCGTGGACAAACGCAACGAAAGCCTATCGCCCTTGCAGGCGCTGGCCTTGCTCAACAACGGATTTATGGTCACGCAGGCGCGCCATTTCGCCGAACGCCTGCAACAGGAACGCCCAAACGATCTGGCCGCACAAATTGAGCGCGCCCACTGGCTGGCTTTCGGACGCGCGCCCTCCGAGGCCGAACGCAAGAAAGTGACTGCCTTCGCGAAAAACTACGGCCTGCCGAATCTGTGTCGCGTGTTGCTGAACCTGAATGAGTTCAGTTTTGCGGACTAAGACAAGAAACGGAATCCAACTGAACATCCATCAACCACTTCCACGAAAACAATGATCCGACAAAAACTCTATCGCTTTTTCCTGCTTGCGCTAGTGCTGGTGCTTGGCGCGGGCTTCTTTCAAATACAGGCGCAATCACCGCGTCGCCGCAGTTTGCGCCTGCCGCGCATTGCCAAAGCGAAACCGCGCAACATCGTCTTTCTGCTGACGGACGATCACCGTTACGACGCGCTCGGTTTTTTGAAAGGGCAATCTTTCATCGAAACGCCGAACCTGGACGCGATGGCGCGCAACGGCGTGTATTTGAAAAACGCCTTTGTCACGACGGCGCTGTGTTCGCCATCGCGAGCTTCGATTCTGACGGGCTTATACGCGCATCAGCATCGCGTGGTGGACAACAACAATCCAGTGCCGGACGACCTGATTTTCTTTCCGCAGTATTTGCAGCAAGCCGGCTACGAAACCGCGATGATCGGCAAATGGCACATGGGCGGTGAAAAAGACGATCCGCAGCGCGGTTTCAATCACTGGGTCAGTTTCAAAGGGCAAGGCACTTATTTGCCGAATCCCAACGGCTTCAACGTGGACGGCAAAAGGCTGCCGCAAAAAGGCTACATCACGGACGAGTTGACGGATTACGCCATCAACTGGCTGAACAGCCGCAAAGGCGACAAGCCGTTTATGCTGTATCTGTCGCACAAAGGCGTCCACGCCGATTTCGTTCCCGCCGCCCGTCACAAAGACCGCTACAAAGACAAAACCTTCGTCCAGCCGCGCACGCAAAACCCTGCCAACGTGAAAGACGCGCCCGCCTGGGTGCGCAACCAGCGCAACAGTTGGCACGGCGTGGACTTCCCTTATCACAGCGATTTGAACATCGCCGAATACTACAAACAGTACGCCGAAACCTTGCTGGCCGTGGACGAAAGCGTCGGGCGCGTGATGGCGTGGCTGAAGGAAAAAGGGCTGCTCGATTCGACGCTGGTCATTTACATGGGCGACAACGGCTTTGCCTTCGGCGAACACGGTTTGATTGACAAGCGCACGGCTTACGAAGAATCCATGCGCGTGCCGATGCTGATGCAATGCCCGGAACTGTTCAAAGCCGGAACCACGGTCGAACAGGTCGTCGCCAACATAGACATCGCGCCCACCGCACTGGAAGCCGCCGGTTTGCAGGCTCCGAAACATCTGGCCGGCAAAAGCTTCATTTCGTTGGCGCAAGGCAAAGCCACGCCGTGGCGCGATTCGCTGCTCTATGAATATTACTGGGAGCGCAACTTCCCGCAGACGCCGACCGTGCATGCCTTGCGCGGCAGCCGCTACAAATACATTCACTTTCACGGCATCTGGGACACGGACGAACTTTATGATTTGCAGTCCGATCCGCTGGAAACCACCAACCTGATTTTCAGCCCGGCGCATCAGGCAACGGTTAAACAGATGAACCGGCAGTTGTTCGACACGCTGAAGGCGACCGATGGGATGTACATCACGCTGTACCCGGATCGCGGCGAACCCAATCGTTTGCGACGCAAAGGCGGCTCTTCGACCGCAGACTTTCCGCCGCAATTCATCCGCGACAAAGGCATCGCGAATCCGCAACACAGGTGAACGCCATGAACAAAGCTTCTCGATCTCATCATTCAACTTCGCGCCGCGAATTTCTGTGGCAAGCGGGCGGCGGACTCGGCGGTTTGGCGCTGGCCTCAATGCTGGCTAGCGATGGCGCGCTGGCGCAAGGGAAACTTCATCATCCGGCCAAAGCCAAGCGCGTCGTGCATTTTTTTATGGCCGGTGCGGCCAGTCACATTGATTTGTTCGATTACAAACCCGAACTCATCAAGCGCCACGGCCGGCCGAGTGATTTCGGCGAACACGTCGAAGCCTTTCAGGATGGTTTGGGGCCGTGGCTGCGGCCTGTTTGGGATTTCAATCCTTACGGCAAGAGCGGCAAGATGCTGGGCGAACCGGTCGCCGCGCTTGGTTCGGTGGTGGATGACATTGCCTTTGTTCACAACCTTATCAGCAAATCCGGCGTTCACAGCACGGCCACGCTGTTGCAGGCGACGGGCTTTTTGCTGCCCGGCTTTCCCGGCGCGGGTTGTTGGGTCAGTTACGGGCTGGGTTCTCTGAACGACAATCTGCCGACTTTTGTCGTCATGCCCGATCATCGCGGACTGGCGTCCAACGGCGTCAAAAATTGGGACGCGGCGTTTTTGCCCGCTGAACATAGCGGCACGGTGATTTATCCCGGCACGGATGCGCCCGTCGCCGATCTCTTTCCGCACAAATCAGGAAGCTACATCACGCCCGAAAGCGAGGCCGCGACGCAAGGCTTGATGGCCGAAATCAATCGCGCGCACGCCGCGACGCACGCCGGCGACCAGCGATTGGAAGGCCGCATTCGCAGTTACGAACTCGCTGCCCGGATGCAACTGGCCGCGCCCGAAGCCTTGAATTTGAAAGCCGAGCCGGAACACGTCTTGAAGCTTTACGGTCTGGACGGCGGCCCGCGCCAGTGGCCGAAGGAAATCAACGACGAGGAAGAAACCTTTTATTTCGCGCAAAAGTGCCTGGCCGCGCGGCGCTTGCTGGAACGCGGCGTGCGCTTCATACAGATTTGGAGTGGCAACGACAATGGTTTCCCGCGCCGCAATTGGGATTCGCACGAAGACATCCAACGCGACCACGGCCCATTGGCGACAGGCATGGCACGCGGCTGCGCCGCATTTATTCAAGACCTGAAACAACGCGGCTTGCTGGAAGACACCGTAATTCTGTGGACGACCGAATTTGGCCGCATGCCTTCGAGCCAGGCGGGCAAAGGGCGCGACCACAATCCGTACTGTTTCACCAATTGGCTGTGCGGCGCGGGCGTCAAAGGCGGCGTGACTTACGGCGAAAGCGATGAGTTCGGCTACAAACCGCTGGATCGCAAGAATCCGACCGAGGTTTACGACATTCACGCCACGCTGCTGCATTTGCTGGGCATTGACCATCAGCGGCTGAGCTTTTATCACAACGGCATCCAGCGGCGATTGACAGACGTGCATGGCCACGTCATCAAACCTTTGCTTGCCTGAATCATTCGGCCAGCGCCTCGTTGACCAGCTCCTCAAACAACGGAATCAAATCAGCGGCATATTGGTTGAGATAATTGCGAACGGACGCTTCATTCGCGCCGGCTTTGATTAACTCGACAACGTCCAATAGGTCTTTGCGCCGCTTGGCTACCAGTTTCATGTAAATGAGCGATTCGATTGACACCACGGCCAGACCTTCGCTGGTTTGGGGATGATTGAGGTCTTCTTCCAATTGCGAACCCAGCGCGACGGGCGAAAGGTAGTCTATGCGGATGCCGCCTACTTCAATGGGAACGCCGGCTTTGAACGCCACCAACAAGCCTTGGTGGTCGAATGCTTCTTCTCCAACCAAAAAGTCTACGTCCGTGGTGGCGCGAATATAACCGTGCGCGCCGACTGCCAACCCGCCGGCCAGCGCGTGGCGAATGCCCAAATGATCCAACTGCGCGGCGGTTTTCTGGGCCGCCTCGCGCACGCTGGGAGCAACGAAACGAAAAGTGTCTTTGAGGTCCATAAGGTTCACCCGGCGTCGAGGAATTTGCGCAAACGACAAATGTATACCGGCTCTCGGCCTAAGCCTTCCAACCTGTTCCTGTTGGTTGGCGGACTTGGTCAGTGCAGACGCTGTTGTCCACCTGGCAATCCGAGATTCAAAACCATCGTTTTTCATAGCACGCCGATTATAGGCCGAAAGCCGGTTTGAGCGACCAACGCACAAAGTGCTGAGCTATACCAGTTTCCACCCCTTGCGATATTTGCGATGGATGAGCGGTTCGATTTCCGGCGCATTCGTCGCGCGCAATTTAGCCGCGTCCCACAACAGTTTTTTGCCCGCGCGAAACGCTACGTTGCCCAGATGATTGGCTTCGGTCAGCCGGCCTGCGTATTCGAAGTTGCAAGTGGTCGGCGCGCCGGTTTTGCAGGCGTGAATCCATTCGGCGTGATGTCCCAGCGATTTCGGGATGAACGGATCGGGGCGTTTGAAATCGGCGAATTTGTTTTCCGGCAACAGCAGGTGTTTGCTGTAATCGGAAAGCAGCATGCCGTTGTCGCCGACAAACAGCACACCGCTGTTCCATTGTGGAATGCCGCCGTCTTTGAGGATTTGCGGTTTGTGAGTTCCCTGATACCAGGTCAGTTTCAGCGGTGGCAGTTCGCCGCGCTTGCCGTATTCATAAGTCACTTGCATCGAAGCCGGCGCGATTTCCGCGTGCGGCGCGGGGCCGTTGGCTTCGATAGTCAGCGGATGATCGAGCTTCAGCGCCCACCACGGCAGATCAATCCAGTGGCTGCCCAAATCGCTCATTGTGCCGTTGCCGAAATCCCACCAGCGATACCATTTCGGGCCGGGGAAATAGACGCCGTTGAAAGGCCGCGCCGGCGCGGGGCCGAGCCACAATTCCCAATTCAAATTCGGCGGAACCGGATCAGCTTTTTCCGGGCGGTTCTGGACAAAGACGATGTCGCCGGCGGCTTTGGCTTCGGCTTCGTTGGCGTGCAAACCCCAGGCGCGCCCGACCCAGACGTGGGCTTCTGTGACCGCGCCGATGGCTCCGGTTTGAACGAGTTCGACGACGCG
>CAZRXE010000225.1:0-16100 GCA_964603695.1 uncultured Heliomicrobium sp. | reverse complement strand
TGGTAGCGACGTCGAACTACGTGACGGGACAGGTCTTCAACCGGTACTTCACGGTGGGCTTGTCGGGGAGCGGGAGCTTCAACCGGTTCGCGCGGCAGACGACGGAGCTGGTGATTGACATCTCTGGCTTCTTCGCGCCGTGACAGAGCGTGTGCGGAAACTAAGCAGGTAGGCAAAACTTTTTCGGGACGAAAGCTTCTTTTATTTTCTATTTGTCAGTTTCCAGTTTTCATTTGTCATTGCCGCCGGAGCGATTAGGGCGGTAGCTATACATTCAATCGTGGAGTAGGACGCTTTGATGTCTGTCAGACGTTCAGCGCGACCACAGGCACGGTCTTTTACCGGCGGCAAAAAGAAGCCGAACTACTGGAGTGTGTCGTCACGTTGTTAGCGCACAGTTGTCCGGTGCCAGCGATTGTCGTCGCCCTCCGGCTCGACGAACGCACGGTACGGGACTGGTTGGATGACAGGGGTCAGCATTGTCAGACGGTGCATGAGCATTTGGTCGAGCGACCGTGTCCGTTGGGACAAGCCCAGGCCGAACCTCAACGCTGGCCTATACTGTCAGCCAGGCAAGCTCGACCACGACGCACGGTTCGCGGATTGAAACTCGCGCCATTGCGGTTTCCAGCGCCATTCACGGTTTGAGCAACTGGCCCGGGCTTTTTCAAGTGATGAAGCTCGACCGCACGGTGATCACTAAAACGATGGGCGAAATCCGCGAAGAAACAGTTTATGGCTTGACCTCATTGTCTTCGCAACGCGCCAAGCCAAACCGGCTCAACGAACTATGGCAAGGACATTGGACAATTGAAAACAAAATGCATTGGGAGCGCGACGTGACCTTCGACGAAGACCGCTCAACAGTCAGGTCAGGCAACGCGCCTCAAGCGATGGCAGCGATCCGCAACATTGCGATTTCTTTACTTCGTTTGCGAAAGGTCACAAATATCGCAGCGGCCTTACGCAAATACGCGGCTCAACCGGTTCTGGCTTTCACTGCACCTGGCATTTGAGGCCGAGAATGAATAGCCCCTGGGGGATGATGCCCACGATTGAATGTAGAGCTATCTTTTTTTGTCCGGTTGCCAAACAAACCCCAAATAGCAAAGCGGGAGTAAAACTTTCCGCAATGGAGATATCCAATCCCAATACTTGGCGCTCCAACGCCTTTCAGGCTTAACCTTGCGCAGTCCTGAGCCGACGACCTCTCCAGCAAGGATTACCAACAATGACTGACTGGACGCTGATTTAGACGGCAGCCATTCGCCGGAAACGTACCGAATTTGGCCGGGATGTTGCGCATTTTTATGCCGCAGAGTAAGGCTTGCAATCCACTTTCAACCAAAGTATTCCTGGATTTGATCGTTAAACTTATGAACCCGACCTGCAAACCAACTTATGTGTTCGATGATTTCTGTCTGGACGCGGCGGCGTATCAATTGAAGCGCCATGGCGAATTGATTCCACTGCCGCCAAAGGTCTTCGACGTGTTGCTGGTGATGGTGGAAAATCACGGGCGCATTCTGGACAAGGAATTTTTCCATCGTACGTTGTGGCCGGATACTTTTGTTGAAGACGGTACACTGACGCAGTATGTGTTTTTGCTGCGCAAAGCCTTGCAGGAAGACCCGCCGAAACATCGCTATATCGAAACCGTGCCGCGTCGCGGTTACCGTTTTGTTGCCGCAGTGCAGGAATTGTCGGTACCGATTTCACGCAACGGCTCTCAGGCGGAAGACGAAAGCAGCCTTAATAAACCCAGCAAACGGGAAGCGGAAACGACCGTAATCGCGCCGCCCGCCTTATCGCCTGCAATTAAGTTCTTTCCTTCCAAATGGGCTGTGGGAATGGCGGGTTTATGTATCTTGTTGGCGGCGGGAGTGCTTTACCTTCTTTTCAAACGCTCGTCTCCGCCGTTGCCCGCGACTCACAACATGCAACTCACCAGGCTGACGACGACGGGCAAAGCCAGGCTGCCCGCCCTTTCGCCGGATGCGAAATATGTGGCCTACGTGGTAAACGACGCGGGCAAACAGAGTGTGTGGGTGCGTCAACTGGCGGCGGCGAATAACGTGCAGGTGATCGCCCCCGCCGAAGTGGATTACGAAGGCCTGACTTTTTCCACGGATGGAAATTTTCTTTACTATCAGGTTTACAACCGCCCCGCGACCTACGGCACGTTGTATCGCTTGCCGGTGTTGGGTGGTGCGGCGACACGATTGATCGAAGACATTGACGGTCCCGTCTCGTTTGCACCGGATGACAAACATCTGGCCTTTATACGCAATGCGCCTTTACAGGGAGAAACTTACCTGATCCTGGCGGAAATGAATGGGAGCGGGCAGCACACGCTGGCCACACGTAAAAGCCCGAATTCGTTTTTGCCGCAGGAGGGTGTGGCTTGGTCGCCGGACGGCAAAGTGCTGGTCTGCGCAGGTCGTGGAATGGATGCCAATGGGCCGTATGCCAATTTGATCGGCGTTGACAGCGCCAATGGCAAGGAACAACCGCTGACGACGCATCCCTGGAAGCAAATCGGACAAATGGCGTGGCGGAAAGACGGCAGCGGAGTGTTGGCCGTTGCGCGTAGCCAGGATTCGCCGCTCAGCACGTCGCAGTTGTGGTATTTCCCTTATCCGAGCGGCGCGCCCACACGCATCACGAATGATCTGAATCATTATTCCAAATTGAGTCCGAACGGTGACCGTAACAAACTGGTCACTGTTCAATCGTCACGCGTTTCCAGTCTTTGGCGCACTTCGGCGGACGAGACGGAGCAGGCGGTGCAATTAACCGGGGCCGGCATGGACAATTACGCGCATAGACTGGGGCTGACGTGGACGGTTAACGGGCAGTTGGTATATGGCTCCTATGCCAGCGGCAATGCGGACTTATGGACAATGAAACCAGACGGCGGCAACCAGCGCCAATTGACGTCTGATCCCAACATAGACTTTGCGCCGGCGGTCGCCGGTGCGGCTCGTCCGCGTCCATTTATTGTTTTCGGCTCGACGCGCGGTGGCGGATACGGCATTTGGCGCATGGACACTGACGGGCAAAACGCGCAACGCCTGACAAACGGGCAGAGCGATTTCTATCCGGCGGTGACTCCGGATGGCCAATGGGTGTTCTATACAAATACCTCCTCCGACCTGCCGACGACGTGGAAAGTCTCCGCCAACGGCGGCACGCCCGTTTCGTTTCTGTCTCATTCAGCGTTCAACCCTGCGGTCTCGCCCGACGGCAAATGGGTGGCGCTGTTTTATGCCGTGCCGGAACAACTGGTGTACAAGCTGGCGCTGGTTCCGATTACCGGCGGTGAACCGAGCCGCGTCTTCGAGGTGATTTCGCAAGACCTGGCGAATGTGGTTCGTTGGAGCGCCGACGGGCAAATGATTACCTACATAGACACCAAAAACGGCGTCTCGAATTTGTGGGGCCAGCCGCTCGACGGCGGCCCCGCCCGGCAACTCACACACTTCAAATCCGACCTTATCTTTCGCTTTGCGTGGTCGCCGGACGGGAAAACACTGGCTTGCGAACGAGGTTTTTACGTCAATGATGTCGTCTTGTTCAGCGAGTTCCTGCCCAATTGAACTGCCTGCTTATCAAGGACTTGAGAAGATATTGAGAGTTTCTTGATGAAACTTTGATCCTCTCTTCAGCCGCCCGTCAGGATTTTCGCCGCAACTCGTTTGTAAGATGCGGCAGGTGCATTTATTGCGGGCATCGCGTGCCTACTTCAAGCCGCAAAGAAACAAAAAGGGCAAATCAAGGCAGATGCCTTTCCTCTTTTTTTTATCTTTGCGACCTGGCGGCTTTGCGCGGGTTTCAATCAAACAGCGAATCGAAATGAAATTTCTATATCTCGTTTTTCTGGTCATTCTGTTGGCCGCGCCGCCGGCGTCCCAAAACAAGACGACCGCCTTCATTCATGTCAACGTCATCCCGATGGATAGGGAGTACGTGCTGCCGGATCAAACCGTTCTGGTGCGAAACGGCAAGATCGCCGAGATCGGCGACGCCGCGAAAATCAAAATTCCGAAAGACTCAGTGCGCATTGACGGGCGCGGGCAATACCTGATTCCCGGTCTGATGGATATGCACACGCATCTGTTTTCGGATGATGAATTCCCGGACGCGCTGGCCGAGGACGAATTGAAGATCATGCTGGCGAACGGCGTGACGACGATCCGCCTGATGGTCGGCACGCCGGAGCATCTGATTTATCGCGGCAAAATCTTCCGGGGCGAAATGTCCGGCCCAACGTTGTTCGTCGCTAGTCCGCAACTTGCGGGCAAGGCTTACGGCAAGGTCTTCAACGGCTTTGTCGTGACGACGCCCGACGAAGCGCGCGCCGCAGTGCAAAAAAGCAAAGCCGCCGGCTACGACTTCATCAAGCTGACCACGAACATCACGCGCCCGGTTTACGACGCGGTGATCGCGGCGGCCAGAGAGCACAACATACGCGTCGTCGGCCACGTAGACACGCAGGTCGGACTGAAGCACGCGCTTGCCCTCGGCCAACAGCAAATCGAACATCTCGATTCATACATGGAAGCCTTGTTGCGCGCCGATTCGCCGATCAAGGTTTCGCTTTCCGATGTCGGCGTCTGGCGCAAGCAGAATTGGGAAAGTCTGGATTACGTGGACGAAAGCAAAATCGCCGAACTCGCCAAAGCGACAGCGCAAACAGGGCAATTCACCTGTCCCACATTGAGCTTCTTCAAACTCGCCGCCGCCGTCGAACAAACCGAAGCGCAGATGCGCGCGCGGCCTGATTTTCGCTATTACCCGCAGCGCCTCGTCGCGCCGCTCTTCGCCGCGCACAAACGTTTCTGGACGAATCCGCCCTCGGCGGAAAGGCGCGCCAAATACCAGCGCATCCGCAATCAACTGGTCAAAGGCATTCACGATGCGGGCGGCAGGATTCTGGCCGGTTCCGATGCTCCCGAATTATTCCTGGTGTATGGCTTTTCGCTGCACCGCGAATTGCAGGCGCTGGCCGCGACAGGTTTGTCTAATTACGAAACGCTGGCCGCCGCGACGCGCAATCCGGCGGAGTTCCTGCGCACTCTCGATGCGGTCGGCACGATTGAACGCGGCAAACGCGCCGACCTGGTTTTGCTCACCGCGAATCCGCTCGACGACATCGCCAACACGGAAAAACGCGCAGGTGTGATGGTGCGCGGACGCTGGCTGCCGCAAGCCGAATGTCAACGGATGCTGGACGAAATCGCCGCGCGCTTTGCCAGGGCGCAGGTGGAATGAAAACCGGAAAGGATTTGACTCAATGAAATTTTCAGCACGACTCGCACTGACTATGCTGCTCTGCGTCATCGCAATGGCGGCAGACAAAGCCAACTTCAACGGCCAATGGGTCATGGACAAAAGCAAGGCCGAAGGAATTCCCGCCAATATGGAACAACGCATGAAAGTCGAGCAGAACGGCGACGATGTGCGCATCGAAACAGACCTTTTTCAAGGCGACGATGTCCAGACGGTTCCAGACCATTACGTGCTGGACGGCAAGGAACACGAAATCGGCGTGAGGCTGCAATCCGGCGAGGAAACCAAAGGCAAGCGCGTGGCGAAATGGAATGACGCAGGCAACGGCTTTGCGGTGCGTGATGTTTCCGTTTTCGAGACGGCGGAGGGCAAAGTGACGATCACGATGGTTCGCACCTGGGCGCTGGTGGCGGACGGCAAGTCGCTCGTCATCGAAATCCATCGCACCTCGCCGGACGGCGAAATGCGCACGAAAAGAACCTTCAATCGCAAATAAGCTGAAAGGACGACGGTCATGAAAAACAAATTCGCACTGCTCGGTTTACTCCTTGTGGCGGCGCTGGCCGTCTTAACGCCTGCGCAGGAAAAAACCGACGGTGCCAGACACGCGGAGGATGAGGCGATTCGGCAAACCGCGCTGGGCGGAGTTCGTCTTCGCGGATGATGCGTTGGAAATGGTTTGGATTTTGACGAGTGCCGAAGAAGAGCAAAGCATTTTGCAAACGATGACCGCCTTGCTGGGCGCACCGACCCAACGCAACGGCAAGTTTGTGGCGGTAACGAATGAACGCGCGGCGTTGCGACTGGATAAACCTGAAGTGCTGTTTTACTCCGAGAAACTCGCGCCGCGCGTGTTGCCCTGGTTCGGACTGAACTCGACTTTCAGATAAAAGGATTGTCTTGATGCAAATGAACAGATTCCTCGCATTATTGCTTGCCTGTCTTGTCCCGCTGCCGATTGCCGGTCAAACAAAGGACATTGGCGCGGCGATCAACGAGTATCTTTCCATCCGCACTGAGATGGGGCGATTCAGCGGCGCGGTACTCGTGGCGAAAGAAGGCAAGATTCTTTGGCGCAAAGGCTACGGTTTCGCCGATGTCGAAAAGCGGTTGCCTTACACGCCGGAAACGCAGCATGAAATCGCTTCGATCTCGAAAATGTTTACGGCGATGGCGGCGCTCAAGTTGCGCGCGCAAGGCAAGCTGCGGCTCGAAGATTCCGTTTGCCAGTATCTGACCGACTGCCCGGAAGCGTGGACGGCCATCACGATTCAACAACTCATGCGCCACACGTCGGGCATACCAGATTATGAAGAAAAGCTGGAACTCGGCTCGGACAAATATCTCGCTTTCATGACGCAACCCAATACATCCGCGCGAATTGTCGCGGAGGCGCGCAAACTACCGCTCGCTTTCAAACCGGGTGAGAAGTTCGCTTACAGCAACACAGGCTACATCGTGCTGAGTTACGTGGTGGAGAAAGCGGCGGGCGCGCCATTCGCGGAATTCGTCACCAAACACTTGCTGCAACCGGCGGGCATGAAGCATTCGGGTGTGTTGGGTGCAAGCGCCGCGCCGCAGCAGTTGGCGCAGGGCTACACGTTCGGCGATCTCGGTTGGGAAAAAACCTTGGCGGGTCATCCGCTCACGGCAGGGCATTTGCAAAAGCTGCCGCGCTTGACGCTGACGCCGCCCGCAGGCGATGCCTGTTTGTACAGCACCGTGGAGGATCTTTATCGCTGGAGCCAGGTGATGGAAGGCGGCGGTTTGGTTTCTGCTGCCGAGGTCGCGGAAGTGTTCACGCCGGGACGCGGCAATTACGGCTACGGCTGGTTTGTGGATAACGGCTTCAATCGCCAACGCACGCGCCACAACGGGATGCTGCCGGGCTATGTTTCCGAATTCATCCGCTTTCCCGCCGAAAAAATATCGATCATTCTTTTCTCGAATCTCGACCGCGCGCCGCTCAGTCGCATTGCCAGAGACCTCAGCGCCATCGTGTTGGGGACGCATTACGACCTGCCGGTGCGCGGGAAGGTCGTCACACTCACGGAACAACAAATCGCTGCATTGGTCGGCGATTACAAAACCACTGAAGGCGCGCTGTTGACGATTCGCAAAGAACCAGACTTTCTGACGGCAGCGATCAAAGGCCGCTATACGGCGGGGCTGATTCCGCTTTCGCCAACGGAGTTTTACTTTCCGCTCGCGGATGGCAAGGTCATTTTTACGCTGGATGAAACGGGGAAAGCAGTGCAAGTGAATCTGCGTTACAGCGGCGAAGATCACCGCGCGGAACGCCTGCAATCTTAAATTTCGCAGCACTACTTTGATGGGGAGAAAATGAAACGCACAACGATTGACCCTGTATTGGTCTTGCGCCTGACCAGCTTGATGTGTGCGCTATTGCTAGCCGCGCCCGCAGTTTCGGGGCAAAACATCGCCTGGCCGCAATTTCGCGGGCCGGACGCGAATCCGGTGGGAACGAATGTGCGGCTCGCCGAACGCTGGTCGAAGACGGAGAACGTGGAGTGGTTACAGGAGATTCCTGGGCGCGGCTGGTCTTCGCCCATCGTGACCGGCGAACGGATTTATCTGACCGCAGCGACGACCGAAGGCGTGTCGAAAGCGCCGCAGATCGGGACGGAATACAGCAACGAATACGCCGCCGAGCTTTATAAACAGGGGCTTTCGCCGCAGGAGATTCGCGCGCGTCTCAATGAACGCGACTTTGAAATGCCGCACGAAGTGCAACTCCATTACTTCCTCTATTGCCTGAATCTGAAGAACGGCAAGATCGAGTGGCAGAAGGAATTTTTCGCCGGGCGTCCGCCGGGCGGACGGCATCGCAAGAACAGCTTTACCTCGGAAAGTCCCGTCACCGACGGCAAGTTCGTTTATGTTTACGTGGCGAACCTGGGGCTGTGGGCGTTTGACCTGAAAGGCAAACAGGTGTGGACGACGCCGCTCGAAGCGAATCCGATCTATCACGATTTCGGCACAGGGAGTTCGCCCGCGCTCATCGGCAACCAATTGATCGTGATGAGCGATAACGAAAAGCAGCAATTTATCGCCTCATTCGACAAACAGACGGGCAAGCAAATTTGGCGCACGAATCGGAATGTGGGCAACAAGGGGCTGCAATCCGGCTGGGTGACGCCCTTCGTTTGGCGGCACGCGCTGCGCACCGAGATCGTAACGATCGGGCCGACTGTCGCTATGAGTTATGACCTGACAGGCAAAGAACTCTGGCGTTTGTCGGGCATGGCGCAGGCTCCGATTCCGATGCCTTTCGCGTATGACGGGCTGCTGTACATTGACGGCGGACGAGGCGCCTGGCTGTTTGCGGTGCGCCCCGGTGCGACGGGCGACATCTCTTTGCCGAAAGGCGAAAGCTCCAATACCTATGTCGTGTGGGCGCAGCCGCGCGCTGGAACCTATCTGCCCACGCCTGTGGCTTACGAAGGCGGCATCTACGCGCTGACCGAAACAGGCATCCTGACCCGCTTTGACGCGAAAACGGGCGCGCAAACTTACAAGACGCGCATTGACCCGGCGGCCACGGCGTTCACGACTTCGCCCTGGGCTTACAACGGCAAGCTGTTCTGTTTGAGCGAAGAGGGCCAGACCTTTGTGATTGCGGCGGGCAATGAATTCAAGCTCTCGCACGTGAATGCGCTGGATGATTTCACTCTCGCGTCGCCCGCGCTGGTAGGCGACCGCTTGCTGTTACGAACAGCGCATCGCTTGTACTCGATCCGGCGCACAAGATGAACTATGCGGCTATGTCAATTAACGAGTGGGCAGTAGGCCAGGCGTCTGCTGCTCTATTCACGAAGGAGAAAAGAATGAAACGCACAACCACAATGATCTGTTTGTTCCTGCTCGCTACTGTCCGGCTTGTATCCGCGCAGGAGGCGACGCTGTTTCAGAAACCCACGGTCAACCGCACGCACGTCGTGTTCGTTTACGCGGGTGATTTGTGGAGCGTGCCGCGCGCGGGCGGCGAAGCCGTGCGGCTGACCACAGGCATCGGCGCGGAGACCGATCCGCAGTTTTCGCCCGATGGGACGCAGCTCGCTTTCACCGGGCAGTATGACGGCAACACCGATGTTTACGTGATGCCCGCGACGGGCGGCGTACCGCGACGGCTGACGTGGCATCCGGGCATGGATGTGGCGCTGGGCTGGACGCCCGACGGCAAGCGCGTGCTGTTCGCTTCGTCGCGCACAAGCGTATCGGGTTATCCGCGCCTTTACACGCTGGGGCTGGATGGCGGCTTGCCCGAAGCCTTGCCGTTGCCGCGCGGCGAACGCGGCGCATTTTCGCCGGACGGC
Organism: uncultured Heliomicrobium sp.; assembly: GCA_964603695.1. GTDB lineage: Bacteria > Acidobacteriota > Blastocatellia > RBC074 > RBC074 > RBC074. Next base: position 6,471 of record CAZRXE010000225.1, on the reverse strand, counting down.
GCGTTTATCGTTTACGAACCGCAGAACCAGTGGACGCCTGAATGGAAGCGGTATCGTGGCGGGCAGATGGATTATTTGTGGATTGCCAAACTCAGCGATTCGACGATTGAAAAGCTGCCGCGCGCGCAAGCCAACGACCGCATGCCGATGTGGGTCGGCGACAAGGTCTTTTTCCTTTCCGACCGCGACGGCAGGTATTCGCTTTACAGCTACGACACAAAGTCGAAGAAGGTAACGCAGACAGTTCGCCATGACGGGATGGACATCAAAGCCGCTTCGGCAGATGCGGCGTCAGGGACGATTGCTTACGAGCAATTCGGCACGATTCATCTTTACGACATCAAGACGGGCAAAAGCGCGAAGGTCGCCATCAGCGTCAACAACGATCTGCTCAGCGTACGCCCACGTTTTGAAAAGGTCGGGCAGAACATTGCCGGTGCGGCGATTTCGCCGACCGGCGCGCGCGCCGTCTTCGAAGCGCGCGGCGAAATCCTCAGCGTACCCGCCGAAAAAGGCGATGCGCGTAATCTGACGAATACGCCTGGCGCGATGGAGCGCGATCCGTCGTGGTCGCCTGACGGCAAATGGATTGCCTATTTCAGCGACGCGTCCGGGGAATATGAACTGCATCTGCGCGACCAGAAAGGCGCGGGCGAAGTGAAGAAGATCAAGCTTGATCCGAATTTTTACTACAACCCGACGTGGTCGCCCGACAGCAGGAAGCTCGCCTTCAGCGATCATCGCAACTATCTGTATTACGTCGAAATCGAAAAAGGCGCGCCCGTCAAAATAGACCGCAATCCAGAAGCGTCTGCGGAGGGTGTGTTGAATCCGTCGTGGTCGCCCGACAGCAAATGGCTTGCTTACGTGCGGCAGTTGGACAACCACTTGGGCGGGGTCTTTGTTTACGCACTCGACGGCGGCAAGACGCAACAGATCACCGATGGCATGAGCGATGCGCAATATCCGGCCTTCGATAAAAACGGCAAATACATTTACTTTACGGCCAGCACCAATCTGGGGCCGACGATTGGCTTCATCGAAATGTCCAGCCTGCCTTATCAACCTACGCGCAGCGTTTACGCGGTCGTGTTACGCAACGATCTGCCTTCGCCGCTCGCGCCTGAAAGCGATGAAGAGAAAGTCGCCGAAGAGAAGCCCTCTGAGAAGAAAGATGAAGGGGTGAAAGGGGGACAGGGGGAAGGAGAGAAGAAACCCGATGCCGCCGCCGTGATGAAGCCCGGCGCGAAGAAAGAAGCTGAGGCGGTGCGCATTGATTTCGACGGCATTGACCAGCGCATCGTTCCGTTGCCGCAGATTCCGGCGCGCAATTACGTTGGCCTGCAAGCGGGCAAAGCCAATTTGTTTTACTTGCTTGAAGTGCCGCAGGGCGCGACCGCGCCGGGTTTGACGCTGCATAAATTCGATCTCGAAAAGCGCAAGCTGGACCGCGCGGGCGAAGGCATTCTCGGCTTTGTTGTCTCGGCCAACGGCGAAAAGGCGCTGTTGCGGCAAGGGCCGAACTGGCTGATTGCTAATACGGCGACGTTGGGCGCGCCTGTGCCGCCGGGTGCGCCGGGTGGGCCGAACGTGCTCAAGGTCGGCGAGATGGAAGTGCAGGTAGACCCGCGCGCCGAATGGCAGCAGATGTACGCGGAAGTCTGGCGCGGTGAACGCGATTTCTTTTACGACCGCAATCTGCACGGCCTTGATCTGGAAGCAATGAAGCGGACGTATGCGCCTTATCTCAAGGCAGTCGCGCATCGCGCCGATTTGAATTACCTCTTCACCGACATGCTCAATCAGTTGACCGTCGGCCACATGTTCATCGCGGGAGGCGATGTGCCGCGCCCGAACTTCGTGCCGGGCGGATTGCTCGGCGCTGATTACGCCATCGAAAACGGGCGCTATCGCTTCACCAAGGTTTACAACGGCGAAAGCTGGAATCCGCAACTGCGCGCGCCGCTCACGCAACCGGGCATTAACGCCAAAGCGGGCGAATACCTGCTCGCCGTCAATGGCCGCAACCTGACGGCGAGTGACAATCTTTATCAACTCTTTGAGAGTACGGCGAACAAACAGGTCGTCATCAAAATCGGGCCTTCGCCTGACGGCGCGGGGGCGCGCGACGTGACGGTCCTGCCGGTGGCGGATGAGAGCGCATTGCGCAACCGCGACTGGATCGAAAGCAACCGCCGTAAGGTAGATGAATTGAGCGGCGGCAAACTGGCTTACGTGTATATGCCTGACACGGGTTTGGGCGGATACACAAGCTTCAACCGGTATTTCTACGCGCAAACGCATAAGCAGGGCGCGGTGATTGACGAACGCTTCAACAACGGCGGTTATCTGGCCGATCACGTCATCGCCGCCTTGTCGCGTCCGCTGCTGGGAATGATTTACTTCCGCGAAGGGCGCGAACTGCCTTCGCCGCTGGGTGCGATTTACGGGCCGAAGGCGATGATTATCAACGAGTGGTCGGGTTCAGGCGGCGATGCGCTGCCGTGGCTGTTCCGCAAACTGAAAATCGGCCCGACCATCGGCAAGCGTACGCTGGGCGCGCTGATCGCTTCGCAGCGACAACCGACGCTGATGGACGGCGGCTTCGTGACTGCGCCCGACGCGGCGTTTTACGGCCTGAACGGCGAATGGGAAGTCGAAAACGTCGGCGTCCCCGCCGATATGGAAGTCGAATGGGAGCCGTCGCTGTGGCGGCAAGGACGCGATGCGCAGTTGGAAAAAGCCGTCGCGCACTTGCTCGATGAACTGAAGAAACATCCGCCCGCGCAATACAAACGACCGGCTTTCCCGAACTATCACAAGCCTGCTGCGGTAGGTTCGGGCAATTAGCCAGGCGGAGTAAATACGTGGAGAAAACCATGAAAATCACGACCACGCTGGTGGTACTGGCGGCTCTCTTCATTGCGGCGTTGGCTCAGACGCCACCAGCGGGTCGCTCGCCGTTCATCCGCACGGATGCGCCGTTGGTAGCCTTAACCAATGTCCGTGTGATTGATGGAACCGGTGCAGCGGCGCGCGAAGATCAAACCATCATCATTTCTGCGGGCAGGATTCAAACGATCGCGCCGAGCGCGTCGGCCACTGTGCCGACAGGCGCGCAGCTTCTTGATTTGAAAGGCTACACCGTGCTGCCCGGTCTGGTGGGCATGCACAATCACATGTTCTACCCCATGGGCGGTCAGATGTATTCAAACATGGGATTCAGTTTTTCGCGGCTCTACCTCGCGCTCGGCGTCACGACCATGCGCACCGCCGGCAGCGTCCAGCCATACGCCGATTTGGAGATCAAAAAACTGATTGATAGTGGACGCATGATCGGGCCGAAAATCCACATCACGGCTCCCTTTCTGGAAGGCGTCGGCGCGGTCACGCCGGTTATGCATGAACTCACAGGCACGGACGACGCACGGCGCATGGTCAATTACTGGGCCGAAGCGGGAGCGACTTCGTTCAAAGCCTTTATGAACATCAAGCGCGACGAATTGCGCGCAGTGATTGAAGAAGCGCACAAGCGTGGCTTGAGAGTAACGGGGCATCTGTGCGCGATAAGTTTCCGCGAAGCGGCGGAGATAGGCATTGATAATCTGGAACACGGCATCATCGCGGACACAGGCTACATGGCAGGCAGGAAACCGGATGAGTGTAACTATGGGTCGCCGAGTACAGTGGAAGCGTTCCTCAAGCTGGATCCGAACAGCGGTTACATGGCCGACCTAATTAAGACGCTGGTGACGCGTAAGGTGGCTGTGACTTCGACGCTGCCTGTCTTTGAGGCGGAAGCACCGCTTCAATCAGGAGTACGCCGCCCGCACTTTGAGCCGCAAGTGCTGAATGCGATGTCTGCGGATACGCGTGCGCGTTATCTGCTGGCGCGAGCGCGCATCGCGCCGGATTCGCCGGCGGGCGCGATGCTGAAAAAGGAAATGGAGTTTGAGCGCGCCTTCGTCGCGGCGGGCGGCTTATTGCTGGCCGGGCCTGATCCCACCGGCAATGGTGGGGTAATTGCTGGCTATGGCGATTTGCGCGCAGTGGAGTTGCTGGTCGAAGCCGGCTTCACGCCGGTTGAAGCCATCAAGATCGCTTCTTTTAACGGCGCTAAGTTTCTCGGCCAGGACGCGCGAATCGGTTCAATCGCCGTCGGCAAACAAGCCGACCTGATGGTCGTGAAGGGCAACCCTGCCGCCAAAATCACCGACATTGAAAACGTCGAGATCGTTTTCAAAGACGGCATTGGCTATGACTCAGAGAAATTGATTCGCTCGGTGCAGGGGCTGGTCGGAATTCGATGAGCGAAAACTTGAGGTGGGTCGCCAAGAATGAGGTTTGTTTAGTAAACGGACAATTTTCAACGATTTGAGGAGCCGTAAATCGCACAAGTCTTTACAGAAAGCACATTTCGTAAAGTCTCTACAGATCACGAGTTCATGACGCAAGGCCATTTCCCGACTTGCTGCAAGGGGAGATCAATCAATGCAGGAGCACTGGTTGACCGAAGCTGAAATTGTCAGCCTCACGAGTTACCCGACTGAAATCCCTGGAGCGAATGTCTTCACCTATTTTACGCTGATAGAGAGCGATCACCGGCTGCTTGCTACGCTCCGTGGTGATGACAACAGGCTGAGCTTTGCTTTGCAGCTTTGCAGCCTCGGTATTTAGGTTTCGTCCCCGCTGACTTGTCACAACTCTCTTCACCGGTCATTAAATTTTTGGCGTGGCAACTCTCTACCTCTCCTGCCATTCTTCACACCTATGGACAGCGGTCGCAAACTCGGACCGGCCATCTTCAAAAGATTGAGGCTCACTTTGAAGATGGTGAACTGATTGTCTCTCCGTTGGAAGCGGAGGATCGCCCGGACGGCAGAGTGGCGCTGGAGGATATGATTGTTGAGCGGATGCCCCGGATTGATCTGCCGGCATTGCTGAACTAGTTCCTTTGTCCATGCCGGCGGCAGTATGTCGCGTCATCCCGATCTGTTGCCGACGATCTATGCGCCTGTTGGCGCAGAGCGGCAACTTCGGTTTGACGCAGATGTCACGGGTGTTTGATTTTGGCTATCAGCAACTGCTCCGGACAACAAACTGGTATTTGCGCGAAGAGACGCTCAACGCCGCGACGACCAAGCTGGTCAATCATCGCCATCATCTTCCACTGAGCAGTCTGCTCGGTTGCGGCACACCATCATTGTCTGATGGCCAGCGTTTCCCGGTGGAGGTGAAGACAGCCAATACGACGGCGCTGCCGTGTTACTTAGGCTATGGGCGCGGACTGACTTTCTACACCTGAACTTCGGATCAGTATTTGCAGTTCGGGACAAAGATTATTCCGGCAACGATGCGCGACGCGACAGTGGTATTGGATGAAATTCTCGACAACGAAACCGAGTTGCCGCTGTTTCAACATTCAACCGACACCGCCGGGTATAGCGAAATCATCTTTGCGTTGTTTGACCTGCTTGGCTTGCAGTTCGCGCCACGCATCCGTGATCTCGGCGATCAGCGGCGGTATCGGCTCGATGAGGTCGAGACGACCGCTCAAATCAAAGGATTGCTTAAAGGGAAGCTCAACTCTAAACCATTACTCTAATGGGACGATCTGCTGCGTGTCGCGGGATCATTGAAACTCGATTGGGTGAGGGCCTCGCTGTTGCTCAGTAAGCTACACGCATTGCCGAAGCAGAATACGCTGAAGGAAGGCCACCAAATTGAAGAGGCTGACGTGAAGCACCTCTTGCCAGCGCGTTATCAACACCTCAATGTCTTTGGCAAATACAGCTTCCCGGTCCAGGAAGAACTGAGCCGGAAGATGTTGCACCTTCTCAGACAAGCTGGGAAGGATGTGTAATGGAATGCGGATGAAACCTTAGCGTTGTTTTTTGTCCGTTTGCTAAACAAACCCCATCATACCCTTACACGCTGGCCTTGGATTGCACCAGGGATGGGAGAGGCTGGGAATCCACTTGCCAGAATCGCTTTACCGAAAGTGCGAGAGAACCAAATCATCCAACCAGATTTGCCCAAAAATTGGGCAGGGGGATCCAGTACAGCCATCACGGCGAACGGCGATTGTGACTGCCTGAGTTTGCGCGTTCGTCTGAAATTCCAGGGAGAATTGCCGCCATTCCTGAGTCGCCTGCAACAATGGTGCTGATTGGCCCAGCAGGCGTTCGACTGTGCCGGGCGCACTAACCGTGATAATCGGCGCTCCTCCTGTCACCAATTTCTCTGCGCGTGCCCAGAAACTCAATCGGTAATGTTTTTGTGGTTCAACGACGATCAATTGCGAAACTGCCGCCGTGCCGGCTTGTGGATCGCCGTTCCATTCCAGCAGCAGGCTGCGCGTGCCGGAATGCGGCTGGCGTGTGTTAAGCGAAACACTCACGGCGCGCTGGTAACGTTCAATTCGCCAGCCAAAGCCCAAAGGCGCGCCCATGCGGATAGCGTCTTCAGACC
>CAZRXE010000224.1:0-1514 GCA_964603695.1 uncultured Heliomicrobium sp. | reverse complement strand
CCCTTCACGCCACGCACGCCCAAACGTATCGGTGATAATGACGGCAACTTCGACGTCAAGTATTTCTGCGAGCCTTTCCCGCACACGTTGCGCAGATTCGTCGGGGCGCAGTGGGAGCAGGGAAACCCATTCATCGCCGGGGACGTTTGATTGATCCACGCCCGCATTGGCACAAACAAATCCGTGCTGTGTTTGCGCGATGATCACGTGATCGCTTATGCGCAGCAGACACGCGGATTCTTGCAGGATCACTTCCAGCAAACGCGGATCACGCTGTTGTCGCGCGGCAATCTCCAGTGCGGAGGTGGAAGGGGCGACCGTCGTCAGATTCACCAGCCGGTTTTCGGCTTTGGAAATGATTTTCTGTGCGATTACTACGACGTCGCCATTGACGAGCATTTGCTTGCCTTGTTCTACCGCCGCAGCCAACAACGCGCCGACATCATCGCCCGGTCGGACTTCGGGGATGTGGTGCAAAGCAAAGAACTGAATGTCGGCTTGGGCGTTCATTGATTTCCATCGGGCAGTCCGGTAATGCGAAGGCCCGTGTGTGCCTTGTAACGAATGTTGAGGCCGATGAGTAATGCGGTCAGCGCCTCCACAGTGCGCGCATTAGCGAGCGGCCCGGCATCCACAAACCGACAACCAGGGATCATTTCGATCAACGGATGCAGACGTGTTTTCGCTTCTTTGCTATCACCGCAAACCAGAATGTCGCAATCTACGTTGTGTGCAAGATCGCGTAAGACAGAGGCGGCGACATTATGAAACGCGGCAACAACTGAAACCGAAGAAGACACAATCTCTGCACATTGCTCAGCGGCGGAGCCTGCCCAGACACCCAAAATACGACTTGGTCTTCCACCCACGGCAGGTTCTAACGGCACGGTCACATCCACCAACAACGTTCCCGGTTGGATGGCCTCACGAATTGATTTCAGGGTTGCGATTTGCGCAGCAAAAGGAACGCATAGCACAACGATAGAAGCTGTGGCGGCGGCTTCTGCATTGCCTGTGCCAGTAACGTTCGTTTCCTTGCCAAATTGGGCCTTCATCTCTTCAGCCACTGCGGCTGCACGCGCCGCGTCTCGTGACCCCAGCACGATTTCGTAACCTGCAACGGCCCAACGCAACGCCAGCCCGCGTCCCTGATCGCCTGTTCCGCCAATGATGGCTAGGCGTGTGTTTGCCATGCTGTTCCTTTCGTGGTGAGCGCACCGAAGTGCTTCAGGATTTTGTACGTTGTAGTACGTTCGGCAGGTGTGCGGCCTAATGCCTGGATGCGTTCGTGAAACTCTTCCGGTGCAAGATATTCCCCCGATGTCGCGCCGGCCAAACGCGAAATAGATTCTTCCATCAACGTCCCGCCGTAATCATTCGCGCCCGCTTGCAAACAGGCTTGCGCCTGCGCCCGCGTCAGCTTCACCCACGAAACCTGAATGTTGTCTATCCAACCCCGCAACAACAGTCGTGCCAACGCATGCACGCGCAAATGCTCTTCATCTGTTGGGCCG
>CAZRXE010000223.1:0-5309 GCA_964603695.1 uncultured Heliomicrobium sp. | reverse complement strand
GGTGCGGGATAGTTTGATCGGCGTTGATACAGGCGCTTATCTGACCGGAACTCTTTCCGGCATCGAACTCCCTTCGCGCGAAGTCTTCAGTGTCAGCGAAAACTTTGAAGAAGAAGACGCCGCCAAACCGCGCAAATCAGTCGGCGCGAAAATGAAATTCTGGTAGTCCGGTATTGTACTTCCCGCCCAATTTTCAACCTCCAGATGACCGAAATCCCAACCATCGCGAACTTTCAGGAGGACGGCCGTTGCGTGCAGGTTTACGAATCTCGCCGGGCAATGGGCGCGGCGGCGGCGCTGGCAATCGCCGACGAAATCCGCCGCCTGATCGCCGCGCGAGGCCGCGCTATAGGCATCTTCACCGCCGCGTCCTCGCAAAACGAATTCCTTGACGAACTGGTCAACGCCGAAGACATCGAATGGACGCGCGTCATCGCGTTTCACTTGAACGAATATTTAGGAATGCCTGAAGACGCGCCGCAATCGTTGCGTAAATACCTGCTTGACCGTTTGGTAATGCGCGTTCCCATCGTCGAATTCCACGGCCTGCGCGGAGAAGCCGCCAATCCCGAAGCCGTCTGTGCCAACTACGCCGCTTTGCTGAAATCCCGCCCGCCGGATTTTGCGGTTCTGGAAATGGGGATTGATTCGCCGGATTACGATTCAGCGGCGGTCAATGTAGTCGAACTCAATCAAGCCTATTGCCGCCAACAAGTCCGCGATGGCGCGTTTGCCAGGTTGGAAGACGTGCCGGCGAAAGCCTTGTCGCTGACACTTCCGACGATTATGAATTGCGAGAAACTGTTTCTGATCGCGCCGGAAAGCCGCCAACAAAACACCGATCTCGAATCGCTCATTGCCGAATCACCTGCGGCTTCGATCTTGCGCAGCCATCCGAACGCGCTTTTGTTTCTTGATCGCGAAGCCGCATTCATCTGCAAACTGCTGTAATTGGCGAAAGCCGGGCGGCTTGGTAAGCTGCAATGGATGAAACGCATAGTTATTATCGGTGCCACGGGTTCGGGAAAAACGACATTGGCCGGCCAATTGGCGCGGCTGCTTGACAGCCCGCACATCGAATTGGACGCGCTGCACTGGAATCCGAACTGGCAAGCATCCACGCCGGAAGATTTCATTGAAAAGGTAGATGCCGCCACCAAAAAACACGCCTGGGTGACGGATGGAAACTACACGACAAAAATCGCGCACCTGGTTTGGACGCGCGCCGACACTGTGGTTTGGCTGGATTATTCGTTTCGCCTGACGTTCTTTCGCTTGCTAAGCCGCACGCTGCGGCGGACGTTCACGCGCGAAGAGTGCTGCAACGGCAACCGCGAAAGTCTGGGCAATCTGTTGTCGAAAGATTCAATCCTTCTTTGGCTGTTTCAATCCTATTGGCGTCACCGGCGGGAATATTCTCAAAAGTTGAGCGAACCGAACTACCAACATTTGCGCAAAGTGCGTTTGCGTTCACCGAAAGAAACCGCGCGTTGGCTGGAACAACTCAGCCGAGACGACATCGCGCCGAGCGGCAAGCAGGAAATCGAGTTGCAAATCAAAAATGGAAAACCAAACTTTTTATGATGTCATTGTCATCGGCGGCGGGCCGACGGGGCTGGCCTGCGCGATTGAAGCGCAGCGCGCCGGATTCAGCCATCTGGTGATTGAAAAAGGCTGCGTGGTCAATTCGCTCTTCCATTACCCGACGCAGTTGGTCTTTTTCACGACGCCGGAGTTGCTGGAAATCGGCGATTTGCCTTTTGTCTGCGAACGCGAAAAACCGAATCGGCTGGAAGCTTTGAAGTATTACCGCCGCGTGACCGACGCTTATAAACTGCGCGTTCATCAGTACGAACAGGCGCTGCGCGTGTCCGGTTCGGATGGTGATTTTTTGGTCGAAACCGTGTTGACCGCGACCGGCGAAGCGCGCAGCTATCAAGCCAAAAAGATCATTGTCGCCATAGGCTATTTCGATCACGCCAACCTGCTCGGCATTGCCGGCGAAGATCTGCCCAAAGTCTCACACTATTACAAAGACGCGCATCCGTTTTACGACCGCGACGTGGCCATTATCGGCGCGGCAAATTCGGCAGCAATTGCGGCGCTGGATTTATATCGCCACGGCGCGCGCGTCACGCTCATTCATCGTCAGGCGATGTTGCGTCCGACCATCAAATACTGGATTTTGCCGGACATCGAAAACCGCATTGCCAACGGCGAAGTCAAAGCTTTCTTCAACACCATCGTGACGGAAATCCAGCCGACGTTTCTTCGTCTGCGAAATCTGCTGACCGGCGAAGAAACCGAATTGCCGAACGATTTCGTTTTTGCACTGACCGGCTACCACACGGACAACGACTTTTTGTGTTCCCTGGGCATTGAGATTGATCCTGAAACCAGAAAACCGAAACACGATTCGGTGACGATGGAATCCAACGTGCGCGGTGTTTACCTGGCAGGAGTGGTGATTGCGGGGAAGGAAACCGGAAAGGTCTTCATCGAAAACGGACGTTTCCACGGCGGACAGATTGCGGCGGCGTTGCAGGCTTTGCGCCAAACTGCCTGAGCTATGTACATCGAGAAAAAGGTGTACCGCGGACTGTTAGTCCGCAGAGGCGCTCTCAGGCAAGGTTCTTTTGATTTCAAAAGCCCTTGCTCGCCGCGACTACAGCCGATTGACAGTCGGCTGTACATTAAATCAAGCGACGATGAGGAAGGTGTTTTTGCCGCCGATTACGTCGGAAAAATCCTTGTTGTAAGTGACTTCCACGCGGCGGAATTGTTTGATGACGTTCCCCATTTCGGTGGCGTTCAGAAAGCCGTCTTCGGTGTGGGCGATGGCCCATTGGGGAATGTGTTTGGCGCGCGACAGGAAGTTGCCGACTAGTTGCAGGTAATGTTCTTTCGAGGCCACGTCGTCGCCGAGCCTGCCACGTTGACTTGCGATCAGGCGATCCCAGGATTCGTCAGTGCCGCGCACCCAGGTTTCGCGCCAGCCCGCCACGCTGTTGCGCAGGGCGGCCAAACCTTCCGGGCGCGGAAAGCGAACGAACATCAAATCGGCGCGCGCGCCGCGAATGAAGTCGTGGGCGTCGCGGTTGACGCTGTAATTTTCCTTGCCGTTATCCGTCACGCGGCGTTGATTGCGCCATAACGCCAAAAAGACCTCAGACAGCGGGCGGCGCAATTCGGCGGTTTCCGGCGTGAAGGAAAAAACGTAATCGCCCACGCCCATCGCCAGCAAAATGGCCAGTGCGCGGCGATGTTCGTTTTCGATCTGTTGAATGTTCAGCCAGATGTTGTCGAACCAGACGGCATCCATCTCGCTCATCATCGCGCCCAGCGCAGCGTTATGCAGTCGCCGATGCGGCACGTAAGATTCGCTGAGTACCAGCGACACGTCTTCCTCGGTCAACGTTTCGCCGGGATTTTCCACCAGCGCACGCGACGCCCACCAGGCCCATTGGCAAAGATCGTTGTCGAGTACCTGCTTGCCCCAGAATTTCAAATACCAGCCCAAATCAGGCTGTCCGGCGAATGGAATGGCGATGGATGAAAATTTCAGCCGGCGCAACACGCTCAGCTCAAAGCCCAGCCAGCGCCGATTGCCCGCGCCGTTGTGTGTCCGTCCGTAGTTGTTTTGCCCGATGTTGTTTTGATTAAAGGATGGATTGGTGAACATAAATGGATCGAAAGAACCTGATTCAGTTTTCAGTCGCCGAGGTTGATGGCTGCCGTTGTTGATCGCTAGTGTCTTCAGTTTCGGCGGCGTTTGCGGTTGGCGCGGCTTCCGGTTCAGCGTGAACGACGGATTGAATTTCGTTCGTCTCGTTTGCCGGCGGTTCCTGAGTTGGTGGCTCTTCCGCTGATGCGTACTGTTGCGGTTGCGCCTCCAACACTTCCGAAACTGTCGCCTCTTCCAAAGCGAAGCGATTTTTCTCCGCCGCAGGTTCAGCCGCTTCCGACGCTTGCTGTTCCGCGACAACGACGACAGGCATTTCCAGCGTATCCGCGTGTGGAGAATGGGCCGGCGCTTCGGGTTCAAATTCAGCAGCTTCAGCAATGGGCGCGGCGACGAAGCTTTCTTCGGCGGCGGCGGCGCGGCGGAGTTCAAATTGCGGTTCGAGTTCCGGTTGGAATTCCATCGCCTGCGCCGGTTGCGGCGTCCAGCTTTCGGCTTCGCGATGTTTGCGTTCGGCCACGACCAGCGCCAGCAACAGCTTGACGATTTGCGGATCGAGTTCGACGCCGGCTTGATCGGCAAGGATTTGTTCGGCGTCGAGCAAATCATAACTGCCGCGATGCGGGCGGCGCGAAATCAACGCGCAGTAAGTGTCCACCGCGCGCAGAATGCGCGCGCCCAGCGGAATGGCCGTTCTGGTCAAACCGTCAGGGTAGCCTTGCCCGTTCCACCATTCGTGATGCCAGCGGATGAGCAACTGCGTTTGCCTGGGCAAATTCAATTCCGCCGCCGCCTGTTCGCCGATGATCGGATGCCGCCACAAATCCAGCGTCTGTTCCCAAGTCAGGGGGTTGGGTTGCAGCAAATAGTTGCGCTTCATTTCGCGTTCGCCTATGTCGTGCGCCAGCGCGGCGAATTTCAGCGCGCTCAAATCCGTGCCGTGCAAACCCAGTTGCACGCCCAGCGTTTCCGCCAGCCGCGCGATCATCACCGCGTGCGGTTCGGTATAACCTTCCGCGCGATCCGTTTCCAGCGCCAGTTTCAACAGGCTGTCACCCGTTCGCCGTTCGGCGTCGGTGAAAATCAGCGGCGCTTGTTGTGGTTGCATTTATCGCTCTCCTTGGCATGCGTTCGTGGATATTGGTCATTGAATGTGAAGAGCGCACTTTGTAGGCGATACGAGAGCGAAAAATCAAGCGAAGCAAGATTTTCTTTCGGCAAGCTTCGTTGCGCGTTGCGCGCGTTTGGGTACAATCGCGGCTCGTTTCGACTCCGGTTACATTCCTGGAAAACTCTGTAACGATGAGGCTCACTCCCCAGATTCGCATGGCTACAATCGCTGACGCGGAAATGCTGGCTGCACTTGCGGCGCGCACGTTTTATTACGCTTTCGCCGACATGAACACGCCGGAAAACATGCAGGCCTACATGGCCAAAGCCTTCACCATTCCGCAATTGACCGTCGAACTCAGCGATCCGCAGGCGAGATTTTTAATCGCCGAAGTTGACGGCGTTCCTGCCGGATACGCCAAGTTACAAGTCGGCGCACCACCTGCTTGCGTCAGCGGCGCAAAGCCGATTGAACTGGTGCGGCTTTACGTGGATCAAAATGTTCAGGGCAGCGGCG
>CAZRXE010000222.1:0-2516 GCA_964603695.1 uncultured Heliomicrobium sp. | reverse complement strand
TGCTGTTCGTTCAGCCGGCATTCGAAGACGGAGTTTTGTACACGCTGGCCGTAATCCTGGCAAGCGCGCGCCACGCGCCGCAACCGTCGCGCGCCCGCTTTGTCTGTTGTTGCCACGTCGTAGGCCACCAGCAGAAACATTTTTGACCTCAACTCAGCGTAGCACGCACGGCAAATACTCCGGCAAATCGCCGCGTAAATGCCGAGCCAGAATGCGCGATTGCGCCAGCATCAATTGGCCGATGCGGAATTCCTGTTCCAGCAACGGATGCCGCACCACTTCCTGTTTGCGTGTTTGCCAGGCTGTGATGACGGCCTTGCGCCCGGCCGGCGTGAATTCCACCACTCCGCCGTCGCGTTCGATGAAATCTTCTGCCGTAATCTGGCGACGATTGATTAAGGTGATGGCCAGGCGGTCGGCCAGCAACGTGCGGAATTCTTCCATCAAATCCAGCGCCAGCGCCGGGCGCGCCGGGCGTTCGACGTGCAGATACCCGACAAACGGATCCAGCCCCGTCGCCGTCAGCGCCGCAATGCAATCGTGCCGCACCAGCGCGTACAGGAACGACAACAGGCAATTGATGGCATCGCGCGGCGGGCGTTTTGATCGCGTGGTGAACGCAAACGCCTCTCGCTGTTGGCGCAAATGCAAACTGAAGATTTCAAAATAAACGCTGGCCGCCTGGCCTTCATAACCGCGAATCTGATCTACGGTCTGCGCCTGTTCGCCGGTTGCGCCCCGGTGCAATCGGCCCAGCAAACGCCCGATCTCTTCCGCGCCATCGCGCAATTGTTCGGCTTCGCTGTCGCTGGCGTTTTCGCGCGCCGACCGCAACAGGCTTTGCCGCGCATTCTGCAATTTGCCGGCGACGAATTGGCGCGCAATGGCCGCCGCCCGCAACGGATCGTCCGCCGCGCGGTATTGCGCCCGTCGCAACGTGACGCTGGTGTTCGGCACGGCTTCCCAACGGCCCAGCAACCAGCCGGATTCGCTGAAATAATTGACCGCCACGCCGTGTTCCCAACACAGTTGCAAAGCGTGCGGCGACAGCGACGAACGCCCGAACACGCACACCGATTCCAGATGATGAATCGGCACGCTCAGCCGCGTTTCGCGCTCGACCTCGACTTTCAAATTGAGATGATCGCGCGACACATAGGCATCGTTTTGCGTCAGATACAAAGTGTTTTGTTTAATTTCCATGCTCGCTCCATAACTGCTGGCGGCAACGCAAATATTCTGCGGAGAGTGTGCCGCCGCTGATTTCCGGCAAACAAACGCCGCGCAAACTGCACCCGTCACAACGCGGCAACAATTCGGCGGGCGGCGTCACGCCCTGGGTCAGCATTTGCCGCACGGCTTCGATCACGCGCACGGTTTCGGCCCGCAACTGCCAATCAAAAATCACTTCGCGCCGCCGCCGGCTTTGCGCGTGGTAGATGTACCCCGTCGGCACTTCGCACGCGAACATTTCTTCCAGACACAAAGCCTGCGCGCACAATTGCACATCGTCATTGTCAAACCGGCGACGCTTCCCTTTTTTGTATTCCACCGGCGCAGGCACGTCATTTCCGCCATGATCCGGGCGAAATTCGACAATGTCCGCCTTGCCCGCAATGCCGTAGCGTTCGGACACCAGCGGCAAGGCGCGCAAGATCGTCACGCCTTCGCCCGATTCGTAGCCCGGCGCATCCGCGTGTTCATGAAGCAAAGTACCGGCAGTCGTATGCACGTTGTCTCCCCAGTACCCTTCAATCTGTTTCAACGCACAACGGCGCGGACAAAAGACGTAATCATTCAGTGTCGAGATCAAAATAGGTTCGGCCTCTTCCGTCATTTGTTCCCTCCCGTTTCGGTCGGAGTGCCTGGCTTCTTGCGCTTGCGCGTCACTTTGCTCGACCCACGCACGATGGTAGTTACGACGAAATGCCGTCGCTCTTCGTCAAACACGCAATAGGCGCGGAACTCGAACGGAAAAGGCCGCCGCGTGCGTATCCGCAAGCTTTTTCCATCCGGTTGTACGCGCACGTTCTCTGACAGTCGAATGCCGGACAGAATCATTCCCAATGCTTTCGCATCGTCCAATGGAGCAATCCGTTGTTGAAACTGTTCGATAGCGTGCGCGCTCACCTGAATCGAATCCAGCAGCTTGTTCATAACATTTTCTTTCAGACAGTAGTTGCAGCTTGCGATAGCCGCTTACTGGGAATTTCCCAGATCAACCGCTTAACGGTCACCCCCTCAAACCCGCTGAGTTCTCCATCATTAGGCGTGTCTCCGTGATAATCCTCAAGCTTGCCAGGAAGCTCTTGGTGTTGATCTTTCTTTTCAACGGTAACTTTCTCAAATAATTTATGAGATGGTGCATTGCCCAGACAGGTCGCATGCTGGAAATCAACTAGACCAACCACACGCAGCCCGGTTCGCCCAGCCGCGTTGTCATCCTGAAACATGTGTTTCAATGCAAACAGGAAGTTATCCAAGTCGTAATATGTGAAACCAGTCTTGTGGGCGAA
>CAZRXE010000221.1:0-11097 GCA_964603695.1 uncultured Heliomicrobium sp. | reverse complement strand
CCGCAATCCGCAATCCGCAATTTTTAGTTTCTCGTGATGGTTTCGTGCAGATTCAGAATGGCGCGGGCAACGGTGGTCATTGCCGCTAGGCTCGCGGTGTTTAGCTCTTTCGGTGTCGGAGCATCGCCTACAGTCGTCAGTTCGCGCGCGCTTGCCGCATTGCGTTGAAAGTTCAGCCGACTGGTTTGGTAAAGCCTGCTCAGAACAGCGGCTTCTTCAGTGTTTGGCTTGCGTCCGGTGGCGCGTTCAAAAGCCCAGGCGATTTGCGCGCGGGGCGTTGCGCCGCCTTCTTGCAACGCGCGGGCAGCGAAGACACGCGCGGCTTCGACGAAGATCGGGTCATTCAGTAAAACCAGCGCCTGCAAAGGAGTGTTCGAGTTGACGCGGTTGACAGTGCATTCTTCGCGCGAAGGCGCGTCGAAGGCGCTCAAGCTCGGATGCAAGAACGTCCGCTGCCAGTGAACGTACAAGCCGCGCCGATAGAGGCTTTCGCCGCGATCCGACGAGTAATCGCGCACAGGAAAGTTGAGCGCCGCCAGATACCGTTCCGGCTGATAAGGTCGCACCGAAGCGCCGCCGAACTTTTCGATCAGCAAGCCTGATGTGCTGAGCGCAATGTCGCGAATGATTTCGGCATCCACGCGAACCGGTTTCTGTCGCGCCAGTAGCCGGTTGTCCGCATCGCGTTCATCCAATTGTTGATTGCTCAAGCTGGCCTGCCGATACGTGTGGCTGGTGACGATTAACCGAATAATGTGTTTGATGTCCCAAGCGTGCGCATTTGCAACATCAGCCACAGTGGGTTGCATAAATTCGCTGGCCAGCCAGTCCAGCAATTCAGGATGCGTAGGCCATTCACCCTGCGAGCCTAAATCCTCCAGCACTTTCGACAAGCCTGTGCCGAAAAACTGCCGCCACATTCGATTGACGAACACGCGCGCGGTGAGCGGGTTGTTTTTGGAAACAATCCAGTTGGCCAGATCGAGCCGCGTGGCGCGGGCGGCGGAGACTTTGCCAAATACAACTGGAATTGCAGGCGTGACGATTTCGCCGGATTCGTCCAAAAAATTGCCGCGCGGCAAAATGCGCGTCATCGCCGGCGTCGTCGCTTCGGTAATCATCACGCGCGGAATTTGCGAATCCAGCAAGTCGCGTTCGGCTTCCAATTGATTGACGCGGCTGTTGAGCGGCTGCAATTCCGGCGCGGCCCATTTGACCGGCGCGGCCCATTTGAAATGCTCCGCGATCAGCTTCTGCTGCGACGCCGAACGCTCTTCAGGCTTTTCTTTCAACGCGGCGGCGACTTCGGCGGGCAGGCCGTTGAGCGGTTTGGGCGATTTCGCCTGCACGTCCGGCCAGGAATGCTCCGCCGAACTCAGCGCCAATCGAAAACGGCCAATCGTCGCGCGGCGAAGTTCGGAATCGTGATGCAGTCGAACCGTGATGACCGACTCCGCCGAAGTTTTCAGTTTTTGCGCCAATCGCAAAGCAATGAATGCGCCGCGTCCATCAGCGAACGAAAATCCCCAGCCGGTTTTCGCGTTGCCATCAATCGCGTTCATCGCGTGATTTTCCGGCCACTGTCCCACGCCGTCGGTCGTCGCCAACGTGAATTGGATTGCGGATTGCGGATTGCGGATTGCGGATTTCTGGATGCCCTTCGACTTCTGCATTCTACTTTGTCGTACTGCGGATAAATTCTTCAATCCGCAATCCGCAATCCGCAATCCACAATCGAGGGCCAGTTCAGCCTCCACTTCCGTCAAGACAAACCGATCCGCGCCGCGCGCCAGCCGGGCTGCGGGCAGGCTTTCGTCTTGCACGACTTCGATGCCGAGCGCAGTCCATTCGCCCGCGCCGGGTTTGAAAGCGATGGTGTATGTCGCGTTATCGGGATTCGCGCCGCCGGCAATGACCAAACCATCGCCTTTGATTTCTTCAGTGACCAGATTTCCGCCGCGATAAACGGTAACGGTCAGCGGTTCGTCGTTGTAAATGGTCAGCTTCGCGCCGTTGGTCGAACCGGCTGAAAGCGGACGTTGGAACTGCCAGGCCAGTTTGCCCGCGTCGAAATCACGAAGCATTTGTTTTTCCCACTCGATGCGACGCGCGCTCAGAGCTTCTGTTTTGGCGTCGGACTCGGATTGCGCTTGTTCCAATGCTTTTGTCAGGTCGGCCATCCGGCGCTTTTGTTCTTCTGACGCCAGCGTCATCTTGCTGCCCCAGGCGGCGCGGCCACGGTCGGGAACCAGGCCGGTTTCCTTGATGTCGGCGAAGAAGGCTTTCATCGAATAAAAATCCTTCGACAAAAACGGATCGAATTTGTGGTCGTGGCATTCGGCGCAGCCCATCGTCGCGCCCAGCCAAACACTGCTCGTCGTGCGGACGCGGTCAGCGGCGTATTTGGCCAGATACTCTTTCGGCTGAATGCCGCCTTCCGCCGAAACGCGGTTGAGCCGGTTGTAAGCCGAAGCGATCTTTTGTTCGTCAGTCGCGTTTGGCAGCAAATCACCAGCGAGTTGTTCGCGCGTGAATTGATCGAAAGGTTTGTTGTCGCGAAAGGCGCGCAGCACATAATCGCGATAAGGCCACGCCGGAAAAGCGTTGTCACCGTGAAAGCCGGAAGTGTCGGCATAACGCACCGCGTCCAGCCAATGCATCGCCTGCTTTTCGGCGTAACGCGGCGACGCCAATAAACGATCAACGAGCTTTTCGTAAGCGTCCGGCGATGTGTCGGCAATGAAGGCGGCGACTTCCTGTGGCGTGGGCGGAATGCCTGTCAGATCAAGCGAAACGCGACGAACAAGCGTGCGGCGGTCGGCTTCGGGCGCGGGCTGCAAACCTTCTTTTGCCAAACGCGCCTGGACGAAGGCGTCCATTGGATTGCGGATTGTTGATTGCGGATTGCGGATTTCAGGGATCGTGGGGCGCACGACGGGCTGATACGCCCAATGGCCTTCGTACTTCGCGCCTTCGGCCACCCAGCGTTTGATAAGTTCCTTTTGCCGCGCGGTCAGCGCCTTGTGCGCTTCTTCCGGCGGCATCACTTCATATTTTTCGGTCGCGAAGATGCGGCGGACGATTTCGCTTTCTTCCGGTTTGCCGGGCACGATGGGCGTTGCGCTGGATTTGGTTTTCTTCAAAGCCTCTTCGCGAATGTCCAGCCGCAAACCAGCTTTGCGCGCACCGGCGTCCGGGCCATGACAGCGAAAACAGGTATCGGAAAAAATCGGGCGAATGTCGCGGTTGAAGCTGACTGCCGCGTCATCCGCCGAAACAAGTCGGTTGAAAACAAAGACCGACGCTGCCAACAACAGCGCGACGGTCAAAAGCCGTACCTTTCGAGTGCGCCTTCGAGTGCGCCTTCGAGTGCAAGTGATCGTGTTCATATTGTTTTGTCTTTCCCAGGAAATCCGCGGGCGGAACGTGCGGAAGCGGAAGATAAACGATTCAGGAAAAATCTGGAATGACCGCGCGGCGAAAGTGTCATTTCGTTGAAATCACGGGAACCTTCGATTAGGCTTTGCCCCCACCGCACTTCCATAATTCAAGTAAAAAATTCAGGAGCACCATACGAATGACAACAATGATGAACACGCCGTTGACGATGCCGGTGTTGATGGATCGAGGACCGATGCTCTATCCCGACAATGAAATCGTCTCGAAGATGCGCGACAAAGTTCACCGCTACACTTATGCCGAACTGGGCCGCCGCGCGCGGCAATTCGCCAATGCCGTCACCAAACTCGGCGTCAAACAAGGCGACCGCATAGCGACGATGGCTTGGAACGGTTACCGCCATTTGGAAGTGTATTACGCCACGCCTTGCATGGGCGCGGTGCTGCACACTTTGAACTTGCGGCTTTCCACCGCCGACCTGGAATACATCGTCAATCATGCCGAAGATTCAGTCATCTGCATTGACGACGATCTGTTGCCGATTCTGGAAAAGCTGGCCGGAAAGATTCCCACCGTCAAACACATCATCGTGATGAACAACACCGGCAACAAAGCTTCGGACGCGCTGGCGGCGACGGCGACGATTCACGATTACGAGGAATTGATCGCGGGCGAATCCACTGAATTTACCTGGCCGGAAATTGACGAAAACTCGCCGATGGGTTTGTGCTACACCAGCGGAACCACTGGCCATCCCAAAGGCGTGATGTATACGCACCGGTCAAATTACATTCATACCATCACCGGCGGCTTGCCGGATTTGCTGGGCTTGAAGCGCGACGACACGGTGATGGCCGTCGTGCCGATGTTCCACGCCAATGCCTGGGGCTTGCCGTACATTTGCATGATGCTGGGGCTGAAACAGGTTTTTCCCGGCCCGACGATGGACGGCCCTTCGGTGTGCCAATTGTTGCAGGATGAAAAAGTCACCTTCACCGGCGGCGTGCCGACCATCTGGATGGGCGTCATCAACGAACTGCAAGCCAATCCCGGCAAATACGATTTGTCCGGTTTGCGCGAAATGGTCTGCGGAGGCTCATCACCGCCGCGCGCGATGATTGACTGGCTGGAAACCAACCTCGGCGTGGAATTCATTCAAGCCTGGGGCATGACCGAAACTTCGCCGCTCGGCACGGTCTGCCGTTTGAAGCCGAAGATGAAAGACTTGGCGCGCGAAAAGAAACTCGATGTCAAACAGCGCGCCGGCATTTACGCGCCAGGCCTGAAACTGCGCATCGTCAACGACAACGGCGATGAAGTCGCTCACGACGGGACTTCGATGGGACGGTTGCTAATTAGCGGCCCCTGGATCGCGTCAACGTATTACCGCACTGAACCGACGCCGGACAAATTCCCCGACGGATGGCTGGACACGGGCGATGTCGCCACGCTCGACACCGAAGGTTATATGGCCATCGCCGACCGCTCGAAAGATTTGGTCAAAAGCGGCGGCGAATGGATTTCCTCGGTGGATTTGGAAAACGCGATCATGGCCGTGCCCGGCGTTGCCGAAGCCGCCGTCATCGCCATTGCGCATCCGCGATGGGACGAACGTCCGCTGGCGTGCGTCGTCAAAAAGCCCGGCGCGGAACTGACCAAAGAACAGATTTACGAACATCTGCTCAAGAGCTTCGCCAAATGGTGGATGCCGGACGACATTCTTTTCATTGACGCCGTGCCGAAAACCAGCGTCGGCAAATTCGACAAAAAAGTCCTGCGCGAACGGTTCAAAGACTTTCAACTTTCGACCGAGGCTTAGTCATGGAGACCGAAGCGCGAAAGAACAAAATTTTCGGGTCTGGTAATTGACCTCCTCCATTTCATCCTGTATCTTTCGCGCTTCGTTTTGGCGGCATAGCTCAGTTGGTTAGAGCGAGGGATTCATAACCCCTAGGTCCGTGGTTCGAGTCCACGTGCCGCCATCAATCAAATCAATAAGTTACCTGATAAAGATCAACCTCAGCTTGCCGTCAGGGACATATTCGGGGACATTAACGATGTCCCTTTCGTTATTTTACCAGTCGTTCTCTTGAATCTTCAGCGTCTCCCTCCATTTATCCACGCTTTTCCTGGTCGGAGGCCGAGTTGGCACTTAAACCGGAGCCGGGCGTTACCTTATTAAACCTCTCCCTATTCAAAGGGAACGTCAGAAAATCATCTCCAATAACAACAGAGTGCATTGGACCTCAGAAAAACTTTGTCCAATGCACTCTTCCGGTTAGAGGGACTGGGGCGATCCGTTCGCTGCATTACTTCTTTCCGGTGATCGAGGAAGTGCAAATAAGTCTGCTCTCGGCGAGCTACGTAAAATATCTGCGGCGAAAGCCGGGCAGAACCGAAACTCGGTTGCGTGGGGCAATACCAACAACCGGCAAAATGATCAGAACGAGAAAAACCGCCGGGATCGGCATTTAGTTCATAGTCCTACGGTTTTTCCTGATCGCCGACACTATTCGGGCACGCTGACCCGCTCAACTGATTTTCGCTTGAGTACGCGGGCAGAACGAGAACGGTATTTGGATAAGATGCGTGGCGGGATTTCGCGCATCTTGATGGCGAGTGGCGGCAACAAACCGGTGGCCGATGGGGCGGAGGCAATCATTCTGTATTTGCCAGGGATCTGCTCGATGGTTTGCGCGGGATGAGTGAACACATTTTCACTGCCGAAGAGCTTTCTCACGAGTACATTAAACAACGAGTCGCGGGCAGATCCGATCAAACGCCAGAATACAACCCGCTGCGCAATTCCAGGCACGTGGCAGGCGATGTCGTCTTCGTCCGCGTGAAGTAAGGCAACGCGGAGCAATCCTCAATTCACACCTTATCCAATTCGCGCACCAGCGGCGCAAGCGATTCAATGTAGCCGGACAATTGCACATCGCGTTCAATCGCTGGCACTCGCTCACGAACGCGGTGATAAACCTCAGCTAGTTTCGGTCCAGGCTTCAGCGGTTTCAAAAATTCAAGCCCCTGCGCTGCGCAAAGCAATTCAATCGCCAGCACGGTTTCGACGTTACGGACAATTTGCACGAGTTTTAACGCTGCGGTCATTCCCATCGAAACGTGGTCTTCCTTGTTGGCCGAAGTCGGCAGCGTGAACACCGACGCCGGATGCGCCAGCACGTTGTTTTCGGCGATCAGGGCGGCGGCGGTGACTTGCGCGATCATCAGGCCGGAGTTCGTGCCGGGGTGCGGCGACAAAAACGCAGGCAGGCCGGACAGTGATGGATTCACCAGACGTTCGACGCGGCGTTCAGAAATGGTAGCTAAGTCGGCAATGGCGACGGCTGCGTAATCGTAAGCCAGCGAAACCGGTTCGCCGTGGAAGTTGCCGCCGGAGATGACTTCTTGCGCGTCGGCGAAAACCAGCGGATTGTCCGTGGCGCTGTTGATTTCGACTTCGACTATTTGCCGCGCGTGTTCCAGCGCGTCGCGCACCGCGCCGTGGACTTGCGGCATGCAACGCAGCGCGTAAGCGTCCTGCACGCGCGGGTCGGCGGCTTTGTCGCGGTGGGATTCGCGGATTTCGCTATGTTGAATCAACTCGCGCAAACGGCGGGCGCTGGCTTGTTGGCCGCGATGCGGACGGACGGCGTGAATCTTTTCGTCGAATGCGACGGGCGTTCCGCGCAAAGCTTCAAGCGTCATTGCGCCGATCACGTCGGCGGCGTCGGCCAGTTTCATTGCGTCGAGCAAGGCCAAGCCGCCGGTCGCCGTCATCGCCTGCGTGCCGTTGAGCAAGGCCAGGCCTTCTTTGGCTTCGAGCAGCAAAGGTTCGACGCCGGCTTGTTCCATCGCCTCGCCGCCCGGCATTCGCGCGCCTCTATAAAATGCTTCGCCTTCGCCGATGGCGACCAGCGCCAGATGAGCCAGCGGCGCTAAATCGCCCGAAGCGCCGACCGAGCCTTTCGCCGGAATGACCGGATGAACGCCGTTGTTGAGCATCGCAATCAGCGTTTCGATAATGAGCGCGCGGCAGCCGGAAAAGCCTTTGGCCAGGACGTTCGCGCGGTGCAGCATCATCGCCCGGACGATGCGTTCGGGCAGCGGATCGCCCACGCCGCAAGCGTGCGAACGCACCAGATTGATTTGCAATTCGCGCAATTGATCGTTGGGAATGGTCACTTCAGACAACGCGCCGAAACCCGTGTTGATGCCGTAAACGACATCGCCCCGCGCGATGATTCCTTCGACAAAGCGCCGGGATTTTTGGATTCGTTCGCGGGCATCGGTCGTTAATGAAACTTGCGCGCCGTCGGCAACGGCTTCGGTTTGAATCAGCGATAATGATTCGCCATCGAGTTCGATCATGTGTGGATTCCTTTTGTTGATGGATTTCGATGGGCGATTCTAGGTCAGGCAATCACTGGTAGAAAGGCGATTACTCTGAGGGATCGTTGGTTGAACCATTGCCCCAGGCGTCGCCCCAATCCGACTTTCGGACGCGACGCCAAGCTTCTTTATCGCGTTTGGTGACGGTGACGGTTCGCAATCCGTCGGCGGCGCAAAGTTGAAGCCGCGTGTAGCCGGCGTGTCTGAGCGGATGGCGCAGGATTCTGGCCGGCGCGGGTGACGCCGCTTGTTTGGCAAAAGCGACGTAAGAAAACTTTTCGTCTTCGTAACCGAGCGTGCCGCCTTTCAACCGCCTGTGCAGCGCGGAGCGTTCAAAGCGCGCGGCGAAGTGACACCAGTCGGTTTCATCAAGCGACATCGGGCAAACATTTTGATGCGGACAAGGCGCAAGCAGGAAACCGCCTGCTTCAATCAATTGCTCTCGCGCGGCGCGAATGATTTCAAAGCCTTTCATTGTTCCCGGTTCAATAACGACCAGCAGCTTTTGCGCGGCCTGCCAGGCGGCATTCAGGATTGGAGCCGCAGCCTCGATTTCGCCAAGCGAATACGAACAAATCACCAGATCGTGCGGCGGGAGTTGCGGCAAAGTTCGCAAATTGGCCGCGCGCCAATCTGCGGCACGTAAGGCTTCGTGTTCGGAAGCCTCAGCCAACGTTCGGCCCAGTTCGATCAACTGCCGGTCTTGTTCGATCAAAGTAACTTGCCGCAGGGGATCGAAACTTTCCATCGCCGCCCACGAAGCCGCGCCCGTTCCCGCGCCCAAATCCAGCAAACTTTCAATCTTCAACTCCGGCGCAAGGCGCGCGGCTTCGGCCAGTGAGGCGTTTGCGGCAGCAAACGTTGCGGGCATTCGCACGGCGGCGTAAGCCAAACGATGGGCTTCGCCGGCGATGAAGGGTTTTTCGGGAAAAGTTTGTTCGCGGTATTTGTGCGAGAGTTCGGCGGCGGCTTCGGCCAAGACCGATAAGCTTTGAGCGGCGGCCAGCTCTTCGATGGCTTGGCGGAGCGAGTAAGGCATCGGCATCACAAAACCTTCAATTCACGCAGCACATCAAGCGTCGCGGGCAGCGGAGATTGCCACAGCCAATCCGTGCGCAAACGGAATCCGGCAACGGCGCGCGAATGATAAAAGCCCTCTTCATCCAGTGCCGCCGCTTCGTAAGTTCCGTCTTCATCGAGCTGGTAAAAGTCTGCTGTCCGGCTGTCGGGATCAATCAACCAGTATTCGCCGATGCCCGCGATTTGATATTCCGCGAACTTCACCTTGCGGTCGCGCTTTCGGCTTTCAGGCGAAACGATTTCGATGGCGAGGTCGGCGGGGCCGTCCAGATAATGGCGGGTCAGCAGATGCAGCCGGTCTTTGCGAACAAAGATCAAATCCGGCTCGCGTCCGCGCGCAATTGCGGCCATTCGCATTACATAAGGAGCAAGTACAACGCAGCCTAAATCCTTAGATTCAAGGTAAGGTCTGAGAATGCTGTACAGAAAGCCACCGATGTCCTGATGATAAAGCGATGCCGGTGAAGCCATAATTTCTATCCTCCCATTTACCCATTCCGCCCGTGTGTCTTCATCCAGCCATTCGATGTACTGCTCGAAAGACACGTATTCGTCCGTTGAAAGATGCTTGGCCAATTCACTCACTGCGGTTGCCATAAATTTGCCTCCGGTTCGTTCGGAACGGTTTCAAGCGGATAACTGCGCTGCCAGTTCTGTCAACGGGCGCAACTCTTCCGCCCGGAATTGCCCGCGCAGATGTTCGATCAATTTGTTCGGTCGCGGCAGCAAGGCGTCTTCGTGCGCGGTTTCCTGAATCAGCGCCGCGCGTTCGGCCAATGTCGGCAGCGAAATCAATCCGCCGTCGAGCAAGGCTTTGATAAACGGCCAATCCTTGTCGCGCCCGGCCATCAGTTTGCTGACGGCGGCATCGTGGGCTTCCAAGCAAAGAGCGCGGACTTGTCCTTGCTCATCCGTCAGCGATTGCAAACGGTCTCGCCAACCCGGAACCAGCACAACTGTTGCCAGCCCTAAACCATCGGCGTAATAGCCCGCCGAATGGTACAAGTCGCTTGTCACGCCAAGCTCCCGATTGACCTTCCGAATCGTTTCCATTCCCCAATCCGCCAGCATGAAGTCCGCTTCAACGGAGCGTAGAACAGCCGCCGGAACCAGATCGGTCGTGGCATAAAGCGATTGAGAACCGACGATAATCGGCTGTTCGATGCCCGTCAGGTCGCTCACCAGTTGTATCAACTCAAATAGCTGCGGCTTTTTCATATTGGCTGTGTAACCTCTTTCTTTCTTCGGCTGGAACAATGCCGGTAAACGGCGTGGAGGAACGGAGTCGTTGCCCTTCGTCGGAATCCTCAATCAATATGTTCGCCAGTTCCGGGACGGTAAGGGTTTCAAGCAAATGCTGCCATTCCTCGAAAGCGCGCGCATCGCCCGAACCTGGTTCGTAATCCGCCAACCAGCGGCGAAGATTGCCGCGAGCCTGATTGATGACGGCATCAGGATCAGCCAACAAACGCGCTGCAACCAAACGGTGATAGCCCAGATTCAATTGATCCAGAAACCTGTGCGTGCCGAGCGGCGCGATGTTGTCGGGAATGGTTGTCATAGACGCATCATAGCAAGAGACTCCGAATTGGGAAAAAAAAGGCCGCGCCAATGCGGCACGGCCTTTTGAATTCGGCTTGTTCGGAGTTGGTTTAGAAAATGAACTTGAAGCCGAGCTGCCAGAATCGCGGGAAGTTCGATTGGCGATTGTTGTTCTTGTTGATCGAACCGAACTCCTGATCCTGCGGGTTGGTGTTGTAGGCGCGTTCGTCGTATTGCGGCGTGTTGAAGACGTTGTAGGCTTCGCCGCGGAACTGGAAGCGCATTTTTTCGGTGATGCGGAAGGTCTTCGAGAAGTTGATATCGAACTGCTCGAAGCTGGGCCGCCGCACGTTGAAATCGCGAATCGGGGTGACGCGCGTGGTGTACGGTTCGCGAATGATGAAAGACGGCGCAGCGCAGGTGTTGCCGGGATTGACTACATATTGCGTCACCAATTGGCCTTGCGCGTTGCGCTGCAAGGTGCCATCGGAATTGCGGACATACTGCGCGACGCAGGGACGAACGCCCTGAATCCATTGCGCGCCGTTGACGAAGCGGTTGCGGTCAACCTTGTAGTAATCCGGGTCCACGATGTCCACGTTGCCGGGCAATTGCCACGGACGACCGGAGTTGAAAAGGTAGGAACCGGCCGCCTGCCAACCACCGATGAACAGGTCAGCGAAC
>CAZRXE010000220.1:0-7878 GCA_964603695.1 uncultured Heliomicrobium sp. | reverse complement strand
TGCCGCCGTATTACCCGGACACGCCGCTGGTGCGCCACGATTGGGCGGTTTATGCCGACAACATCACGGCCATGGATTATCAGGCGGCGGCGATTTTGAAACAGCTTGAAGAAGACGGCGTGGCCCACAACACAATCGTTTTTTTCTGGGGCGACCACGGACGCGGACTGACGCGCGCCAAACGCTGGGTTTACGATTCCGGCATCAAAGTGCCGCTGATTGTGCGCTGGCCGGGCAAACTCAAACCCGGCACGACGGATGATCGGTTGGTCAGCTTGATTGATTTGGGGCCGACGGTGCTGTCGCTGACCGGCGTCAAAATCCCGCCGCACATGCAAGGGCAGGCGTTTTTGGGCGAACAGCAAAAAGCGCCGCGCGAATACGTCTTCGCGCATCGCGACCGCATGGACGAGGCTTACGACATGATGCGCGCCGTTCGCGACAAACGGTTCAAATACATCAAGAATTTCTTTCCCGGCAGACCTTACGCCCAACACATCGCTTACGCCGAGGAAATGCCTACGCTGATGGAAATGCGGCGGCTTTACAAAGAACACATGAACGCGCTCTCGCCCGATTACGGCAAGGCGATGAATCCCGTGCAACTGCTGTTTTTCCGTCCTGAAAAACCGCCCGAAGAACTCTACGACACCGAAAGCGATCCGCACGAAATCAATAATCTGGCCGCTTCGCCGCAACATCAGGCCACGCTGAAAAAGATGCGCGCAGTGTTGGCGCAATGGCAAAAAGAAACCAAAGACCTGGGGCTGATGCCGGAAAGTGAATTGCGCGAACGCATGCGTCCGGGCGGCGTCTGGGCGAAAGTCGAAACCCCCGTCGTCAGCGAAACCGCTGCGGGCGATTCCGTCAAACTTAAAGTTTCGACTTCAACCGAAGGCGCTTCGATTGCTTACACGACGGAAAAAGGCAGGAACGTGCGCTGGCTGCTTTACACCGGCGAAGTGACGCTGAAACGCGGCAGCGCTGTTCGCGTCAAAGCTTGCCGGTTGGGCTATCTGGACAGCGAAGAAGTCTTGAAACAATTTTGACCTGGGAGCGCGGACGTCCCGTCCGCAGGAAAAAAAGCCGCGAAGCATCCTTTTTATGACACAGGAAATTTTGACGATTTGGACGAATGCGCAACTTCCCGAAAACGCCGCGCGATTGCTCAGCGAAAGCATCACGCCGCACCGCCTAGTTTACGCAGACGAAATGAGCGCGTCGAATCTGGCCACGGGCGCGGGCGACGCGGCGCTGGCTGAAGCCGATGTCGCGTTCGGCCAGCCGGATGTGGCGCAAGTAATGGCTTCGGCAAAACTGCGTTGGGTGCATCTGACCAGCGCCGGTTACACGGCATACGACCGCGATGATTTGCGCGAAGCCTTGCGCGCGCGCGGCGCGCAACTGACGAACAGTTCCGGCGTTTATGACGAACCCTGCGCCCAACACGCACTGGCGATGATGATGGCGCTGGCGCGTCAACTGCCGCAGTCTTTGCAAACGCAGTTGGCGGATCACAGTTGGCCGATTGCCGACCGGCGCATCCAGTCGCGGTTGCTGGTTGGGCAGACGGCGTTGATCTTCGGTTTCGGTGCAATCGCCGAGCGGCTGTGCGAATTGCTCGCGCCGTTTCGGATGAACCTGCTGGGCGTGCGTCGCAACGTTACCGGTAACGAACCGATCAAGATGATCGGCGAAGAATGGCTGGACGAATACCTGCCTGAAGCCGATCACGTGCTGAACATCCTGCCTGCCAACGCTTCGACCGCGAAGTATTTCGACGCCGCCAAATTCAAGCTGATGAAGTCGGGCGCGATTTTCTACAACATCGGGCGCGGCACGACGGTGGATCAAACGGCGCTGCTGGATGCGTTGCAGGTCGGCGCGCCGGCCACGGCGTATCTGGATGTGACCGATCCCGAACCGCTGCCGCCGGAACATCCGTTGTGGACTGCGCCCAACTGCTTCATCACGCCGCACACGGCGGGCGGCTTCGATCAGGAGTTTGAAACACTGGCGGAACACTTTCTCGAAAATCTGCGCCGCTTCACGGCAGGCGAATCGCTGCGCAATCGAGTGATCTGAACCGGAGACAAAACAATGACGCGACTTCGTTTCAATACCTGGGTTGGCGGCGTGGCTTTGCCGGCGGTGCTGCTGTTTGGCGGAATTGTTTTGTCGAAAACGCGCGCGGCGCAATCCGAACTGGATTTGACGCAAGCCGTGATTGTCACGACTTCCACACTGTCCGGCCCGGAAAGCAAAGCCGTGCAGATGTTGATTGAAGAGGTTGAAAAACGCTCCAACATCCGATGGCAACGCGCGGAAAAAGCACCTGCCAATGGCGCGCCGGTCATCAACATCGGCCAGCCGGCGGCGAGACCCGCGCCATTGCCGCGCGAAGGCTACCGGCTGCTGACGGACAAAAACTCCGTCAGCATTCTCGGCAACGACGCGCGCGGCGTGTTGTTCGGCGTCGGCCATTTGCTGCGCAAACTGCAGATCACGCGCGAACAAGTGGTGCTGCGCGAACCGCTGAATCTGACCACCGCGCCGAAATATCCGATGCGCGGCCATCAACTCGGCTACCGCCCGAAGACCAATTCTTACGACGCCTGGACGCTGCCGATGTGGGAACAGTACATCCGCGATCTGGCCGTTTTCGGCACAAACGCGATTGAACTGATTCCGCCGCGTTCGGATGACGCCGCCGACAGTCCGCACTTTCCGCGTTCGCAGATGGAAATAATGATAGGCATGTCGCGCATCTGCGATGATTACGGCATTGATGTTTGGATTTGGTATCCGGCGCTCGACCAGGATTATTCAGACCCGAAGCAGGTTGAGTTTGCGCTCAACGAATGGGGCGAGGTCTTCAAAAAACTGCCGCGCATTGATGCCTTGCTCGTACCGGGCGGCGACCCAGGCCACACGCCGCCGAAATACCTGATGCCGCTGTTGGAAAAGCAAACGGCCAATTTGCGCCGCCATCATCCGAAAGGGCAGATGTGGGTTGCGCCGCAAGGCTTCAGTGCCGAATGGCTGGACGAATTTTTGGGCATGGTCAAAACCGAACCTGCTTGGCTGGCGGGCATTGTGTACGGCCCGCAAATGCGCTGGCCGCTGCCGAAATTGCGCGCGGCGGTTCCGGCGAAGTATCCGATTCGGCAATACCCTGACATCACGCACAGTCTTCACAGCCAATATCCCGTGCCGGACTGGGATTCGGCGCTGGCGCTGACCGAAGGCCGCGAGGTCATCAATCCGCGCCCAACGCAGATGGCGCACATTTTCCGCGTGACGCAGCCGGACACCATTGGCTTCATCAGTTATTCCGAAGGCTGCAACGACGACGTGAACAAGATCGTCTGGAACGGTTTGGGCTGGAACCCTGACGCCGAAGTGACGGAATTGCTGCGCGATTACAGCCGCTATTTCATCAGCCCGGCGCTGGCCGACAGCTTCGCGCAGGGCTTGTTCGCGCTGGAACGCAATTGGGAAGGCGCTGTCGTCAATAACGGCGGCATCAATTCCACGCTGCTGCAATTTCAAGCGATGGAACAAGCAGCCACGCCGCAGGATTTGTTGAACTGGCGATTTCAGCAGGCGCTTTATCGCGCTTATTACGACGCTTACGTTCGCAGCCGCGCCATTTATGAAACTGCGCTGGAAGAACAGGCGCTGAGCAAACTGCGCGAAGCGCGTTCGTCGGGGGCAATGGCGGCAATGGCCCAAGCCGAAGCAATTTTGGATCGCGCCGTCGCCGAACGCATCTCGACGGATTTGCGCGCGCGCGCGTTTGAATTGGCCGAAGCCTTGTATCAAAGCATTCGCATGCAAATGCACGTGGAGCGTTACAAAGCCATTGCCATCAGACGCGGCGCAAATCTGAACACGATTGATTTCCCGCTCAACAACCGGCTCTGGCTGAAAAAACGCTTCAACGAAATTCGTCAGCCCGTCACCGGTGCCTCGCCCGAAGAAGAACGCCTGAAGCAGATTGACGCCATCGTCAATTGGACGAACCCTGGGGCGGGCGGTTTTTACGACGACCTGGGCAATCCGGCGCGGCAACCGCATTTGGTCAGAGAGCCTGGCTTTGCCAAAGACCCGGCGTTTTTGGAATCGAGCATTCTCACCATCGTCAATCCGACTGAAGGCGCGGGCGCGAAAAACGTCTTCGGAGATTTCACGCCGGCGGGAATCGGCCTGCTGCCGGAAGGGCCCCGTTCTTGGTGGGATTTGGCGGAAAGTTTTTATGATGCGCCACTCAAAATGCGCTATACCGGTTTGGATCGTACAGCGCAATACGCCGTGCGCGTGGTTTACGCGGGCGACCGCAGCCGCGATATGAAACTGATGGCCGACAACAAATTCGAGATTCATCCGCTGATTAAGAAAGAATCGCGGCCTTTGGAATTCGACATTCCGTTGGCCGCTACCGCCGACGGCGAATTGAATCTGACCTGGACTCAAGCGCCCGGCAGTCGCGGTGCAGGGCGTGGCACTCAGGTGGCCGAAATCTGGTTAATCAAGAAAAACTGCAACTGCGGGTAATAAAATTGGGTACGCATCGCTTCCAGCGTGCGGTCTTTCTCGAAAGCACGCACGCTGGAAGCAGCGAGTACCCGGAAAAAGGATTTGTATGACTGAAACCAAACGTCTGACGCATAGCGAATTGCTGGAACTGCGTCGCTGGAATACGCCGACGATTTACAACGGCTGGGAACAAATCACGAAACTTGACGCTTCGCGCGATGCTTTCAATGTGGAGGAAACTGTGGACTTCATGCCGCAGATGGGCGCGATGGTCGGTTACGCCGTGACCGTGCGCTGTCAGCCCAGCAATCGCGAACATCGCGTGACCAAGCCCAATGGATGGAGCGAATACCGCAGTTATATTGCCAGCATTCCGGGGCCGAAAATTGTTGTCGTGCAAGACCTCGACAAACCGAACTTCGTCGGTTCGTTCTGGGGCGAAGTCAACGCCAACGCCCATCGTGCATTGGGTTGCGTGGGAACCATCGTGGACGGCTGCATTCGCGATCAGGACGAAATGAATTACGCCGGGTTCAAGGCATTGGCCAAACGCTTGTGCGTCGGCCACGCCTGGAACTGGCCTGTGGAATGGGGCCTGGAAGTGGAAGTTTTCGGGCGGCGCGTGAAACCCGGCCAATTGATTCACGCCGACAAACACGGTTTTCTGGTGGTGCCTGAAGAAGACGAGGCGCGATTGTTGGACGCCGCGCGTTTTATGGATTCCAACGAATGCCAAACGGTGATTGCCGCCGCGCGCGAATCCACGGGGCGCTCGCCGCAGGAGATTGTCGAAGCCCTGAATCAAGCCAGCCGTCAGTTCCGCGAAAACATTCGCGCGAAGTTTCAAGGCGATGGCGAGTTCTAACCATCTCGCTGTTTCAGTCACACCGGTTTGTAGAACAGTGTCGCGCCCCCTACAATGGCCGCTCAATCGGGTCACCTTACTGCAATAAGGTCATCGTATGGCAACAACATTGACTCAAATCACTGCAAAGCATTCCAAACCCATCGAACAAGAAACCAGCACGGAGAATCCCAAGATTCTTCTGGTCGGCAATCCGAACGTCGGCAAGTCCGTCATCTTCGGCTATCTGACGGGCAAGTACGTCACCGTTTCCAACTATCCCGGCACGACGGTCGAAGTGTCGCGCGGGACTATGCGTTACGGCGGGCGCAACTTCGAGGTGATTGACACGCCTGGCGTCAATTCGCTTTCTCCGCAATCGGACGACGAACGCGTGACGCGCGACATGCTGCTCAATTCGCAGCCGCATCTGATTATTCAAGTCGCCGACGCCAAGAATCTGCGGCGCACGCTGCTCATCACTTCGCAACTGGCGGAGTTTGGCGTGCCGATGGTATTGGTGCTGAACCTGATGGACGAAGCGCGCAGCCGCAACATCGAAATTGATGTGGCAGGCTTGAGCGAACTGTTCGGCATTCCGGTCATTCCCACTGTGGCCACGGACGGCGAAGGACTGGAAACGCTGCACAAAATGTTGGTGCGCGCCAAAGTTCCCAACGATCCGCTGTCCGAAGAGCGTGGCCGATTGATGGACGGAGAAAGCTTCCTGCCCGATTTGTTTTCCGCCGAATCGAAAAAGCTGCCCGCGCAATTGACAGTCGAATGGCTGCAAACGCGCGATGCCAATCTGCGCCGGGCGGTGGAAACTTCGCTGAACCTGAGCGACGAATTGCGCGCAGCGCTCGACACCAATTTGCGGCTGCGCATGCGCACACTGGCCGGCAGGTTGGAAGAAGCGCGCAACGCCTTTCTGGACGATGCAGCGGCGCGTTACAAAAAAGTTCTGCCCGGCATCAGCGATGAAGCCCGCGAAAGCAAATCGCTGAAAATCGCCTACGGTTTTCTGATCGCCGGATTCGCCCTATTTTTGTGGACGGAAGCGGCGCGTCTGGCGAATCAAACGTTTGGCCTATCGCTGCCGACACCTTACAACGCAGCCAACGCCTGGATGGATGGCAGCGTGATTCCGGCGCTGCTGTCGTGGCTGAACGGTTTGCATCTGGGCGCGCTGGGCACGCTGCTCTTCGGCGAATTGAACGCGGAAAGCGGTTCGTTCGAGGGCGGCTTTCTTTATCCGACCATTACGCAACTGCTGTTGCTGGTTGCGCCGATCATCGTTCCCGCCGGATATGTGTTGTCGCGTTCGCGGCGCTTCGCGGAACGACTGGGGTATTGGACGCGCGAATGGAAGACGGGCATTCCGCTGCTCATCGTCACGCTGTTTCTGATGTATGAATTCGTCGGTGTCGTCGGCGCGGGAACGCTGGTGGATGCGTTTGAAAGCACAGTCTTCAACAAATATCTGACGCCGGCATTGCAGGCGTTGGTTCCGGCGGGGATGCTCTACGACTTTTTTCTCGGCCAGTACGGTTTGATTTCCGTCGGGCTGACTTACGCGCTGGCCATTGTGCTGCCGATTGTCGTGACATTCTTCATCGCCTTCGGTTTGTTGGAAGACAGCGGCTATTTGCCGCGTTTGGCGATTCTTTCCGACCGCATCTTTCGCGTTATGGGATTGAACGGCAAAGCCGTGTTGCCGATGGTTTTAGGTTTAGGCTGCGACACGATGGCGACGATGAAAACGCGCATTCTCTCCACTCGCAAAGAGCGCATCATCGCCACGCTGCTGCTGGCGCTGGGCGTGCCTTGTTCGGCGCAGTTGGGCGTCATTCTGGGCATTACGTCTTCGATCAGCGCCGGTGCCGTGCTGACGGTCTTCGGCGTAGTCGTTTCGCAAATGTTTCTGGTCGGTTATTTGTCTTCAAAAATCATCAAAGGCCAACGCGGCGATTTCATTTTTGAGATTCCGCCCGTCCGCGTGCCGATTCTGAAAAACGTCTGGACGAAAACACGCATCCGCATCAAATGGTATTTGAAAGAAGCTCTGCCGCTGTTTTTGATCGGCACGTTGATTTTGTTCGTGCTGGATCGGCTGAGACTGCCTACGCCATGGGGAACGATGAGCGGGCTGGCGATGATTGAATCCGCGCTCTCGCCCGTCATAACCGGCATCCTCGATCTGCCGCGCGAAACCGCGCAGGTGATGATCCTGGGCTTTTTGCGGCGCGATTACGGCGCGGCGGGCCTGTTTGATCTGGTGCGCGCCGGAAAGATGAACCCGGTGCAGATTGTCACCTCGCTGATTGTGCTGACGCTGTTCATCCCCTGCGTGGCCAACTTCTTTATGATGATCCGCGAAATCGGCACGAAACGAGCGTTGCTGATGCTGGCCTTCATCACGCCTTTTGCCATCACCGTCGGCGGTGTCGTCGCCTGGATTTTGCGAACGCTGAAAATTCACTTTTAAGAGGTTG
>CAZRXE010000219.1:0-4743 GCA_964603695.1 uncultured Heliomicrobium sp. | reverse complement strand
GCCGCAGGGAATTTCTTGCCGGTGTAAAAACGCAGGTCAATCGGCGACGAGTGCGCGGGCATGGCCAAAGCGGGTGGCGTGGCTTTGCCGGCGTCCAGCGAGCCTTTGGCGTCTTTCAACCCGGCGTTGGCGACGTTGTTGCCGACGTAATACGGAAAGCCGTAGTGCTTGCCTTCTTCGATGCGGTTGATTTCATCAGGCGGAAACTCTTCGCCAAGTCCGTCCTGACCCATATCGTCAGCCCACAGCGCGCCGGTTTTCGGATCCCAATCCATGCCGATGGCGTTGCGCAAACCTTTGGCAAAAGGCTTTCCACCGCTACCGTCCGCGTTATAAACCATGATCGTTGTGCGGCGGTCGTCGGCTTCTTCGCAGACGTTGCAGGAAGAGCCGATGGAAACGTAGAGCTTGCCGGCTTTGTCAAAACCAATCGTGCGCGTCCAGTGTGAAGTGGTGGAAACCGGCAGGTCAACGAATTTTTCCGGCGCGCCGACGACTTTGCCGTTTTCGTATTTCACGCGCATCACCGCCGGATTGGTGGCGATGTATAGATAACCTTTTTGAAAAGCCAGGCTGTGCGGGCGGGTCAATCCGCTGACGACAACGTCCACGCTGTCGGCTTTGCCATCCTTGTTGCGGTCAGGCAAGGCGACGACGTCGCCTTTCGGTTGACGCGCAACGTAGAGTACGCCATCGGGGCTGACAGCCATCAATCGGCCACCTGTTACGTCCGAGGCGAACACTGAAACTTTGAATCCGGCGGGCACGGTCAATGTCGCCGGCACGGCGGGAGCCTGTGCCTGAGCTGGTTGCTGGGCGGGCGTTTGCCCGAACACAGAGGAAGTGATGAAACAGAGCGAACACAGCGAGAGTTGCAAGACGCCCTTGAGAGAAGTTTTCACGGGTCGTTTCTCCTTATGAGTTGTTGGTGGATGTGAATGTGGAAGTGCGAGCGCGGAGCGTAACAGCCATCAAGTAGAGACGCAAGATTTTGTAGAGACGCAAAATCTTGCGTCTCTACTTCCTGCTTCAATGAGACACGCGGGGCTTACTGACCGGATGCGTTGAGCGTCGGCGCAAGCTCTTTGGCGCGTTTCATCTCCGGCAAATCCGCGTCGGCTTTGGCCCAGGCTTTGGCGAATTTGGCGTAAGACGCGCGTGCGTCGGCGTCTTTGCTCAAAGCCTGTTGCGCCTGCATCAAACCAAAGTAGGCGCGTCCGCTGCCCGGATCGCGTTCGAGCGCGGTGCGGAAAAATTCTTCGGCTTCTTTCCAACGCTTCAATTCCAGGCAAACTTTGCCGGCGACTTCTTCCATCGGCACGGGATAGAGCGGCGGTTCGGAATAACCGAGTTTGATTTCTTCCTCAATTCCTTCTTTCAACTTGGCAATGGCTTCGTCAACTTTGCCTTCACGGGCGAGCAGGCGGGCCTGCAGTTCGAGCGGCGCAACGCCGAGCGCGCGCAGTTGCTGGCGTTGGCGACCGGCTTGCGGAATGTCTTTGGCTTTGCCGAATTTGTCTTTCAGCCAGGCGATTTCGCGTTCGAGCGTGTCGAGTTCGGCGCGCGCGGCGATGGCGTCGCCTTTGGCGAGTTTGGCCAGCGCCGTGGCGTAATAGCGCCAGGCTTTGAAGCTTTCGTAATTGCCGGCTTCGGGCAGTTTGCCGCCGAGAATCTCATCGAATTTTTCAAACCTGACCATCGCGCGCAACATCGAGATGCGGCCTTCAAAGGCTGTGCGCGATTTGTCTTCGCCGGGTTTGCTGGTTGCATCAAGCAGTTCCTGACTGACGCGCACAGCATCTCGGTAACGACCTTGATAGCCGTAGACCAGCGCCAGGAAGTGAACGTTGTGGCCGTATGGGCCGGCGGCGTGATCTGTTTCTTCGTTGTTGTCGCGGATGTACGCGCGGTCAACTTCGGCGGAGCCTTCAAAAGCTTTGGCGGCATCGTCCCAGCGGTTTACGTGAACGTAGGTATGGCCAGGCATGTGAACGGCGTGGCCGACTTTGGGCGCAAGCGTTCCGTAAATGTCGGCGGCGGGAACGCCGTCCTGCGGGCGTTTGCCGGATTCGGTGGCGTGAATCATGTAATGGTGAGCTGCCAGATGCTGGGGCGATTTCGCCAGCACGACTTGCAGCAAAGCGATGGATTCAATCGTGCCGGGACGGGGCGTGCCGTCGCGTTCGTAACCGGACATCAAGGCCAACGCCAAAAACAGCTTGGCTTCCAGGTCGTCCGGGTAAAGCGCGACGACTTTGCGCATCGCGGCTTGATACTTGTCGCTGGCACCGAGAAAGCCGTTGTTTTGCACGGTCGCTTTTTCGCCTTGATAGCGGGCTTCGACGGCGG
This sequence comes from uncultured Heliomicrobium sp., assembly GCA_964603695.1. Taxonomy (GTDB): domain Bacteria; phylum Acidobacteriota; class Blastocatellia; order RBC074; family RBC074; genus RBC074. The sequence goes on along the minus strand of CAZRXE010000219.1, from coordinate 2,394 downwards.
AGATGTAAAGCCGTTCGCGCTCGCTCACCTTGTCGGCCAATTCCTTCGCGCGTTTGATGGCGGCGTCGCGGCGCGGTTCGTTGACGGCTGACATGGCGATGCCCCATTGCGCCATCGCGCAATCCGGGTCGAGTTCGGTGGCGCGTTGAAACGAACGATCCGCTTCGTAAAACCAGAAGGAATGCATCAGCGCCAGACCTTGATCGAAGAACGCTTGCGCTTCGGCGGATTTTGTCGTCACGGGCATCTGAACTTTGCCGTAGCCTTCCATCAGTTTCGCCTGTTTGTTTGAGGCTTTGGTGGCACTCGGCGTGTGGCAAACAGCAGTGTTGCCTTGCGCCTCGGCGACAATCGGAATCAGCAGTGAGAAACAACCAGCGATAAACAACGAACGAGTCTTCATATAGGCTTCCTCCAATGAAGTGACAAAACGGACGTTATTGTTGCGACGGTTCGTCGCGAATGAAGAGCATCAATTCCACGCCCGGTCGCAGCGTGTAACTCTGCGCGCTTTTCCGCCAGCCTTCCACGCCTTCCAGATTGGATTGCTGGTTGGCGTTGGCGATGACTATGGGTTGCGTGAAGTTAGGCTTTTCGCCGAGCGTCACTGGCCAGTTGCCGGTGTAGGCCGTTTGATTGTAATCCCGCAGATACCACGGCAGCGGCCAGTAATCAGGCGAAGCAACGTAAATGCCTGTCGCCTCGTGGGTGGGCATTTTGGCGGCTTCGCGTTTGATTTCTTCGACCAACCCCAAAAATCTGCGATCGGTTTGCGCGTAAACGTAACCGTACTGGCCGTCTACGTAAGGTTTCAGTTCCAGTTTTTTGCCGAGTTCGACAAAGTAACCGGCTTCGTTGCCGTTGTCGTCGTAAAGCTGGAAGTTCACGCGCCAGGTCAGCCGTCCACAAAAAATCAGGACTACGGCGATTCCCGCCGCCCACAACAGGCGCAAGGAAATGCCCGGCAGCAGTTGATAGACCTGCTCCGCCGCGTAACCGCAAACCAGCGCCATCGGGATGACGAAGCTAATCATCAGCCACGGCGTTTTGTATCCGATGATGGAATACGCCAGCGTCATTCCCAGCGTCCAGGCGGCGGCAAACAGCCAGAAGCGCGTCCCGCGCCAAACGACGATCAATCCGGCCAGAAGCGAACCCAGCAGCAGCGGCAATTCCAGTTTGAAAAGAATGCCAAAGTAATACCAAAAGTTTTTGACGTGTTCGTTGCCGCTGCGCCCCGTCCACATAATCACGGACTTGACCGCATCGCGCACTCCTTGCGAATTTGTGAACAGCGACGAGTAAAAGAAGACGTTGATGAAGATGAAAATAATGAGCGCCGCGAACAGATGATCTAGTGTTGGCAGAACGGCAATCAGATCGTTCTTCAATTCCTTGACCAGTGCGGCGGGCGTGAAGTGGCGTTCGCGAAGCAGAATTCCCGTGGTCTCCCAAATCGCCGCGCTGATGACGGCAATGACGAGTACCACGGCTGTGACAATCGCTGTCTCTTTTGTGGCGAAAAGCAATCCGGCGGAAACGGACGCAAGCGCCAGCCAGATGAAGTTTTTGCTTTCGGCATACCGCCATACACCGACGACAATGCCGAGCGAAAAACAGCCGAATGACATTTCGTGGATGAAATCGCGCGAGTAATAGACCAAACACGGCGACATCGCCATCAGAAACGCCGCCACCGGCGTCCCGAAACTGCCCAGTTTGTCCCGCAACAGCCAGACCATCGCCACGGTCAGCAATCCGAACAGGATTGGCGATAGTCTCAACGCCAGATCGGTTTCGCCGAAAATTCGCACCGCCACCAACGCGAAGTAATACAGCGTCGGGCCGTGATAATTCGTGGGATCGTATTTGTAATTCCCGGAATGCGCCAGATTGAGCAGGAAGTAAGAGTTGACGCCTTCATCGTGATGAAAAGGCTTGATCCCGATTTGATCGAACCGCAACCAAGCGGCCACGATCACGGCGATGATGAAGACAATCAGGCAAAGAAGTTTCTCTGTGCGGGATTCCGGAAGTTCGTTGGTTTTGACCTCAGACATAAAACATTCACGAAAAAAGATTCATTCAGGGATGACCAACTCAGCACGCAAAAAGAGGCAGGTGATCCAATGACCACCTGCCTCTCGGGTTTAGCGCCGTAGCGCGGTTTTCAAGTTTAGCGGCGGCGGCGGCGAGCCGGAGCTTTCTTCTCCGGTGTCACGTCACCAACCGAAGCCGGAGCCGGGCCTTCGGGATCAATACCGTTGCTCGGGACCAGCCAGATTCTGACTTGCGAGCCATCGGTCGAGACGCCGCCATCGCGCACCACAATGCGGTTGGTGTCAATGGCTGTGCCAAGAAGCTGGCCATCAGCCAAACGGTCGCGGGTGTTCT
>CAZRXE010000218.1:0-6389 GCA_964603695.1 uncultured Heliomicrobium sp. | reverse complement strand
CCCACCAATCCGGCAGAATCGAAGCCGAAGCGCCGTGTTTGGCGATTTCCGGCGCGACTTTGTAACCTTCCAGCGTGTGTTGCAGCGTGCGGACGCGAATTCCGAACTCTTCGCACAATCGCATCAGCATAACGATTTCGTCCGCGCGATAGCAGTGCGAATGAATATCAATCTTGCCTCTCAGAATGTCCGCCATCGCTTCCAGCTTCAGGTCGCGGCGCGGCGGCAAAGGGTTTTCGCCACGTTTTTTGGCGGCTTCGTATTCGTCCCACTCGCGAATGTATTCGCGGCCCTGCGTGAAAGATTCGCGGATGGTTTCTTCCACGCCCATGCGCGTGGCCGGGTAACGACGCTGTGCGCCGGGCAGCGACAGGCCGTTCGACCGTTTAGGATTTTCGCCGAGCGCGAATTTGATGGTGCGCGGCGCGTCGGAAACGCGCATGTCCTCGACCGACTTGCCCCATTTCAATTTGATGATGGAGTTCTGCCCACCGATGGCGTTGGCGCTGCCGTGCAATTGGTGGATGGTTGTTATTCCGCCGGCCAATTGTCGGTAAATGTTGATGTCCGTGTTGTTGACCACATCTCCCATGCGAACCATTCCGGTATTGGACAGCGAGCCTTCGTTAGTGCCGTCGAGCGCTGTGTGCGAATGTGAATCCACGAAACCGGGTGTGACATACATGCCAGTGGCGTCAATCACTTTGGCCGAAGCCGAAGCTTTCACGTCTTTGCCGACAGCGGCAATCTTACCGTTGCGGATCAGAATCGAGCCATTTTCAATCGTCCCGTGCGACGCAGTCATAATCGTCGCATTTTTAATCAGGATTTCTTCGTTGCCCTGCGCCAGCGCCACAGCGCCGAAAGCGAGCGTGAGCAGGAAAAATAGAATTGTTCTTTTCATTGTTCTCTCCTCGCAGCAAACCGCTTCCTAACGGTCGCGGTACTGACTCGTTATTCTTTCGGCGTTTTAGTGCCGGTGAAATCCGAATTGCGGCCCATCATTCCCATCTGGCCGCTGATTGCATTGCCTTCGATTTTGCCTTTCAAGGTTCCGGTCATCGTCTGGCCGTTCGGCGTGTTGACGCTGTATTCCAGTTCGATTTCGTTGCCTTTGATAGAGCCTTTGGTGATCGGTGCCGCGCCGAACGGCAGTGTCAGTTCGCCGGTGACGGCGTCGCCGTTTTGCTTCAGATTCGCGGTCATCTGCATTTCGCCGCGCGGCGAATTCACTTTCAACGACCAAGCGCCGACAGCAAGCCCCGCGCCCGCGCTTTCATTGGCAGCAGCTTCGCTCGGCGGAGCGCCTCCACCTGGGCGACCACCACGTCCTCCACCAGGGCCGCCAAAACCGCCCGGCCCACCACCTGGACGCTGCGGCGCGTCCGCTTTCGGCACAAAGTATTTGCCGTCCACGAAGACGTGCCGGACTTTGGTTTCGCGCGCAAAGACGTCGCCGCTGGTGACGATCAAATTGGCGATCTTGCCTTTCTCGATGCTGCCCAGTTGTTCGCTGACACCGAAGATTTGCGCCGGGTAAATCGTCAAGGCTTTCAAGGCTTCGTCTTTCGGCAAACCGGCTTCAATGGCGCGCGCCGCGTTGACCAGAAAATCTGCCGGGCGCGTCAGCGTGCCCGAAGTGAACGCGAATTTCACGCCCGCTTTGTGCAAAGCGGCGGCGGCTTTCGGCGCGTCGGCGCGGTCGCGCAGGGTGCGCAAGCTTTCGGATTCGGGGTCTTCCAAACCGGCGGGCTTTTGCGGAAAGCTCAGCGAAAGCAGCACCGTGGCGTTTTTCGATTTCAGGTAATCGGCGTTTTGATAGCTTTGCCCGGCACCGGCAATCAGGTATTTCAACTTGAACTCTTCCGCCAGACTGACGGCGCGTTCGATTTCGCGCACAGAAGAGACATTGAAGATTACGGGCATTTCGCCTTTGATAACGGGTTGCAACGCGGCCAGCGATTTATCCACTTGCGGACGCTGCATCCCGCGCGGGCTTTTGTTGTAACGATCCCACTCTTCGCGGTAATGCTGGGCATCAAGCAGTGATTGACGCAAGAAGGCAATCACGCCCATCGCCGAACCCGGATAACCGCCGCCGCCGCCGCCACGTCCGCCGCCGCCCAAACTAACATTGAGCGAAACCGGCGATTTCAAAACCAGCTTTTCCGCCGCCGCATCGCCAAGATTGATGAGCGCGCTTTGTCCCTGGTAAACGCCTGTGCGCGGCGCGGTCAACGCTGTCGTAATGCCTGCGGCGCGTTGAGCGTCGAAGGTGTCCGCAGTGATTTGCAATTGATCCACAACGGTGACTTCGGGCAGCAAACCGGCTCTGGTGGCGGGCGCGGTCATTTGCGCCAAAAAGAATTGCGCCGGGTCGGTAATCGCCGCGCCGCGCCCTTGCCCGCCACCTTGCGCGGGCGTTTCCTGCCGCAAGCCGTAGCTGGTGTGCGCGTCAATCAATCCCGGATAAACCGTCAGCCCAGTCCCGTCAATAACGCGGGCGTCGGCGGGAACAGCAACATCCGCGCCGACCGCCGCAATCAAACCTTCGCGGATGACTATTGTGCCTTTTTGAATGACGGCCCCGGTCACGGTGACAATTGTTGCGTTCTTAATCGCATAGGCCTCGCCATCAAACGCGCGCGTTTGTTGCGGGCGAATCAGCAAAACTCCCGACAGCGCCAGCGCGAAAACGCAGACCAGCGCCGGAAAAAACTTTCTCTGTTTCATGAAGTGACTCCTTCGATCTTCTTAACGAGTTCGTCGCCAAATTGCCGAATTATAGTAATGAAATCGGTTTTGTCTTGTGCCTAAGACTGGTACGGATAGAGCGCGGTTACAATTTCCCCTGCCTCGCGCGGCGCGTAATCTAACGTAAGCGTGTGAGTGGCGCAATCCAGGCAAAGAGACTTGACAGGTCAGTGTGCGCGAACCGTCAGTTTGCCTCGTGCCCGTCAGGCGACTTGTCGCACCAAATAGATTTGGAAAACCGCGACTGAAACTCTACGATTCAAACTCTAGGAATCATCAGGATCACTATGTACAGCGCAACAGTTCTCGACCATCTGGAAAATCCGCGCAATGTGGGCGAATTGGAAAACGCCACCGCGCGCGGAACGGCGACCAATCCCGTTTGCGGCGATTTGTTGCATCTCAGCCTGCAAATCACTGACGGCAAAATCGCGGCGGCAAGTTTCACCGTGCAAGGCTGCCCGCCGAGCATCGCCGCCGGTTCGGCGCTGACCGAGATGATCGCCGGGCAAAATATTGAATCCGTCCGCCAGTTGACGCCGCGCCATGTGACGCAGTTTTTGGAACACCTGCCGCGCAACAAGGAACATTGTTCCCTGCTGGCGATTGACGCTTTGCGCGCCGCGCTCGCCCAATTGCCGGAAGACGTGTTATAAGCTTGGCTCCGCTGCAATCTGCAATTTCAAACACAAACCGATATGGAAATCAGAACCACCGGCTTGACCGGAAATCTGGAAGCCGAACCTCTGCGCAAAGTGTCGGCGGATCAGATACTCCACAAACTGCGCGAAATGTTCGGCGAAGATCGCGCGCGACTGTTCGGCGCGGATGGCTTTCGCGTCGCCGACGAATCGGAACGCGTCGTCGCCTTCCCGCACAACATCGAAGAACTAAGCGAAATGCTCAAACTCGCCGCCGCCGAAGACTGGCGCGTCATTCCGGCGGGTGCTGGCGATTGGCTGACGATGGGCAATCGCCCTGTCAGCTTTCATCTGGTCGTTTCGACGGCGCAGATGAATCGCGTGCTGGAATACGAACCGGCGGATTTAACCGCCACGGTCGAAGCCGGTTGCACGCTCGCGGATTTCAACCGACTGGCGGCGCAGCATCGGCAATGGATTCCGCTCGATCCTTTCGGCGAACAAAACGCCACGCTCGGCGGAGTTGTGGCGACGGGGAGCGCAGGGCCATTGCGCTGTGCTTACGGCACGCCGCGCGATTGGCTGATTGGCATTCGCGTTGTTCACGCGGATGGCGGCGTCACCAAAGCCGGCGGCAAAGTCGTCAAAAACGTCGCGGGCTATGATCTGTGCAAGCTTTACACCGGCAGTTTCGGCTCTCTGGCCGTCATCGCTGAAATGAGTTTTAAGATGCGCGCCACGCCTGCTGGCGACAAGACAATGGTCTTTTATGGCGACAATGCGGAACGCTTGTGCGCCTTGACGCTCCGCCTGACTGATTCCGACGTGCAGCCCAGCGCGCTGGAGTTGATAGCGCCATCAAACAATCCTGCTTTGCCGATTGAGCCGAAACGCTTCGCGCTGGTTTTGCGCTTTTTGAATGCCGCCGAAACCATCCAATCGCAAATCGCGGACGCCACGCGCATCGGCTATGACTTCGAGCACGCCTTGATGAGCGATGCCGACGCCGAGACGTTCTGGCGCGTCTATCACGAAAGCGAAACCGACAAACAATGGGATTTCAGTTTACGGCTTAGTGCGCTGCCGGCGGATTTGGATGCCGTCATCAAGGATGTCAACCAATTGCTGCCGCAAGCCACCTTGCGCGCGCACGCCGCCAACGGCGTGGTTCGCGTGTTGGCGGGCGAAGACTTGTTTGAAGGTCTGCAATCCAAACGTCGCCCGAAATTCATCGCCGAGCTTCGCAAATTGACGCAGGCGCGCGGCGGCCAATTGCTGGTGTTGCGAGCGCCCGAAAGCATCAAGGATCAACTAGACACCTGGGGCGATGTCGGCGCGACGGCGCGACTGATGCGCGAATTGAAAAACCGCTTTGATCCGCAAGGCTTGCTCAGTCCGGGAAGGTTTGTCGCGGGAATTTAAATCAACATGCTCAAGAACACATCACTTCAGACCACGCTCAACGCCGAGATGGACAAGATTCTGGGTTGCATTCATTGCGGCCTGTGCCTGCCCGCCTGCCCAACGTATCAGCAAGTCGGCAACGAAAACGACAGCCCGCGCGGACGCATTTACCTGATGCGCGCCGTCGCCGAAGGCAAGCTGGATGTGGCCGCGCCGGCTTTTGCTCGCCACGTGGATTTGTGCCTGGGCTGCCGCGCCTGCGAAACGGCTTGTCCGGCGGGCGTCAATTACGGCCATTTGCTGGAATCGGCGCGCGAAACCATCAACGAACACGGCGCGAAAAAAACCGGCAAGTCCGGCGGCTTTCAAAAAGCGATGCTGCGGCTGGCCTTGCGCCACGTCTTCCCGTATCCGAAACGGCTGGAAAAAGTCTTTGCGGTGTCGCGATGGATGCGCGACAACGGGCTGCTCAGATTCGCTTATCGCCAGGGCTTAGTTCGCAAGATTTCCAAGAAAGCCGATTTTGCCCTGTCGCTGCTGATGACGACCGCGCCGAATTTCGGCGTCCCCAATCAGGCCGTTGGACAAACGCAACCGGCGACGGCGGGGCAACCATTGCGCCCGATTTCGGTTTTCACCGGCTGCGTGATGGAGGGATTGTTCAAACACGCCAACGACGCCACCAAGCGCGTGCTGTCGGTCAACAATTGCCAAAACATCGAAGTTGCCAAACAGGTTTGCTGCGGCGCGCTGCACGCGCATTCGGGCGACCTGGAAACCGCGCGCGAACTGGCGCGGCAAAACATTGACGCCTTCGACCGCTTCCTCGGTTCGGATCACAATCCCGACGCGCCCGCCACGATCATCATCAATGCCGCCGGTTGCGGCGCGCTGCTCAAGGAATACGGCGCGCTGCTCAAAAACGATTCCGCCTACGCCCAACGCGCCGAAGCGTTCAGCCGCTGCGTCAAGGATGTCACCGAATATCTGGCCGCCGCTGAAATTCGTCCGGGCGCGGAGATCAAACAACAAGTCACGCTGGACGCGCCCTGTCATCTTTATCACGCACAGCGCGTGACCGCCGCGCCTCAACAAGTGCTGGCCGCCATTCCCGGCCTTGATTACCGCCCGCTCGAAGGCATGCAGGATTGCTGCGGCGGCGCGGGCATTTACAACCTGAGCGAACCGGAAATGTCCGAAGGCATCCTGTCGGACAAAATCGGCAAAGTGAAAGCCACCGGCGCGCAGGTGCTGGTGACGGCCAATCCCGGCTGCCACATGCAATTGGGCGCGGGCGCACGAATGTTCCAGGCCGATTGTCAGGTCGCGCACGTTGTCGAATTGCTGGATGAATCGTATCGAAAAGCCGGTTTCTACCAACCGCCGAAAACCGAAACGCCAACGTAACCAAATCAAACTGACAACCCGGCGGCGACGAAAAATAACTTCCTTCTGTAAATTATTAGGTGATGCTTTCAGCGGCTCTGCCGCCTGATGTGCGGCAAGTCTTTGACTTGCCGAAAGCTGGTGATTTCTTTCGGGCTAGGCCCGGACTGTTCGGGCGTAGCCCGAAAGCACCGATGGGCTTCT
>CAZRXE010000217.1:0-3463 GCA_964603695.1 uncultured Heliomicrobium sp. | reverse complement strand
GACTGGAGTGTTTGCGCGAACAACGCTGGTTACAGCGACAACCGTGTTCAGTGATGGACGCTTCACAAGCGCCACGATTGCGACTGTTGTTGCAAACCAGTCCCGCTACGTTTGGAAAACGGCAAAAACGCTGGTCGCTCGCCTTACTGGTCGAGGTTTGCTCTGAACAAGGGCTGATTGCGCGCGACATCAGCCGCGAAGGAATGCGCCAGGCCGTTGAACGTCTCGGCATTCGCTGGAAACAGGCGAAATACGAACTTGCCACACCCGCAATGAAACCCATTCACACTACACAGGAGAATTCATGAGTTTTTTACGTCTAAACAAACAGAAAATGAAAAAAATTGTTCATTCGCGACAAAACACAATCCGAGCATATTCATTGATGCAATCATTCTTTTCGACTCTTGTCATTTTGGCGGCCACTTGCTTCACCTCCCTGTCGGCCTCGCCGCAGGCAGGCATTTCGGGAACGGTTTCAGACGCGAACGGAGCCGCGATTTCAGGCGCGCTGGTCGAACTGGCCAGCACCGCGACTGGCAAACCACAAACCGCGACCACCAACGCGAACGGCGAATTCCGCTTCGACAATCTGCCGGGCGGAGCGTATCGCCTGACTGTGCGAAAGAGCGGGTTTGCAACGCTTCAGCGGGAAGTTACGGCAGAAGCGGCAAAATTGAATCTGGTGTTGCAGGTTTCAGCCGTCACGGCTTCCGTCGAAATTGCCGCTGAAGCTTACCTGGTCAGCGAAGGCACGACCGCCACCAAAATCGGCGCACCTTTGCGCGACATTCCACAATCGGTGCAGGCCGTCAATCAAAACCTCTTGCGCGACCGCGCGACGTTTACGCTGGCGGAAGCAGTCACGCAAAACGTGGCGGGCGTGACGCGCCACACGACGGACTTGACCGGTTCCGGCGCAGGCGATTTTCTGCGGCTGCGCGGTTTTTCCGGCAGCTACAACAACAGCTATTTGCGCGACGGGCAGAAGTTCGCCAACTACGGCGCGACGGAGATGGCCGACATTGAGCGCGTGGAAGTTCTGAAAGGCGCGTCCAGCGTGCTGTATGGACGCGCAGAACCCGGCGGCGTGGTCAACCTCGTTTCCAAAGACCCGCTCCGCGACCATCAGGTGTCATTCGATTTCACCGGCGGACGCTTCAATTTCTTCCGCCCGCAAGTGGATGCGACCGGGCGTTTGTTTGGTACGGATAAATTGCTGTATCGCCTGAACACGGCATATCAATACGAAGGCAACTTCCGCGATGTCGCGCCCGGCAAGCGCGTTTATGTTGCGCCCGTTTTGTTGTGGAAGCCGATTGAGAAACTAAGCATCAACTTTCAGGCTTCTTACTTGCACGAAGTGCGTGGCGGCGATGCCGGACTGGTTGCGGTCAATGGGCGTCCGGCAGATGTCGAAATCAGCCGCAATTACGGCGAGCCATTCAATCGCGCCTATCAACAAAATCGCAACGGCGGCATTCGCGGGCGTTACGATTTCAACGACAAGTGGTACGCGCAATCGGCCTGGCGCACGCAGTATTTTGATTACAGTTTGTTTATGGCCTTCCCGGCGTTTTTCGGCGGGCCAGCGGTGGCGGCAGACGGCAAAACTGTCATCCGCGACCTGGCCTGGACGGATTACACCGAACGCTGGAATTACTCCGACTCCAATGTGGTTGGCAGTTTTTCCACCGGCAAGGTTCGTCACAATGTCGTCGCCGGCATCGAATACGGTCGTCAGAACGGCGTGTACCATCACGATTTTTATCTCGGCTTTATTCTGGGACCATTCGGCTTCCCGACGACTGATGTTTACCGCCAAACACCTGCCATCAGCTTTGACGCCGCGCAGCAGTTCATTCGCTCGGTGCAGGCGTTTGTCTTTCCCAGCTATTTCCAATTGCGGGTCAGTGCGACTGGCGCGTATGCGCAGGATTTGATTACCGTCACGCCGAAATTCAAGGTGCTGGTCGGCGCGCGCTTCGATCATTACAAGCAACGCTTTTTTGACGAACCGACCAACACTCGCACGCCGTTGGACAATCACCGGACGAATCCCCGCGTCGGTTTCGTCTATCAGCCGCACGAAGCAATTTCCTTGTACGCCTCCTACGGCAGTTCCTTCGTCCCGCAATATCCGGGCGCGCAAACGGCGGTGGACAGTCGCGTCTTCAAGCCTTCCGTCGGTGAACAATACGAAGGCGGCGTCAAACTGAACGCGCTGAACGGCAAGCTGACCGGAACACTGGCGTTGTTTCACCTGACATTCAGCAATTTGGTGGTTGCCGATCCGAGTAATCCGGGCTTCTCCATTCAAACGGGAAAACAGCGCAGTCGCGGTGTCGAACTGGATGTGGCGGCGAATCTGTGGCGCGGGTTGAACCTGACCGGCAATTACGCCGCGATGCAGGCAACTGTGACAGAAGACACCAACGCGCTGCTCGTGGGCCGTTTGTTGCCCAACACTGCACGCCACAACGGAAATTTGTGGGCGACTTATCGCTTTGAAGAAGCCAGCCCGTTGCGCGGTTTTGGCTTGGGCGCAGGCGTGCAAGCCGTGGGCAAACGATTCACGAATTTGGCTCACGATGCGATTCTGCCTGCGTTTGCACGGGTTGATGCGACGGCCTTTTACGAACGCAACGCCAGCGACCGCACGCGGCTGCGGTTTGCGCTCAATGTTCAGAATCTGACCAACCGCCGTTACTACGATTCAGCGACGCCGTTTGGCAGCTTCATTTTCCCCGGTGCGCCAATCACTGTTCTGGGATCATTCAGAATCACTCGACGCTAACTTCACAAAACCCAAAGAGGCGTTTGTTGTACTGACAAACGCCTCAATCAAGCAGCAATTCTTGGTTTGGCAATGTACAGCGGACTGGTAGTCCGCTGTACAAACCAAGAATTGCTGTCAATCAAGGAGCAACAATTATGAACCGTAGAGATTTTGGAAAACTTTCGACGACGGCTGCACTGGCGGCCTTGCTGACCAACACGAAAAACGCTCAAGCGCAGCAATCTCCCAGTCAAAGCAAGATGACCCAGGAACACGAAGCTGAAATGAAACGCCACGCCAATATGCTGGCCGGAGAGAAGGTAACGATTGCGATGCTCGTGTATCCGGGCATGTTTTTGCAGGACATGGTTGGCCCGCTGACGATGTTTGAAGCGCTGATGAATCGCGACATTCATCTGGTCTGGAAGAACAAAGAACCGCTCAACGCCAGTTCGATTCTGCCCGTAGCCGCGACGAAGACCTTCAAGGAGTGCCCCGACAAGCTGGATGTGTTGTTTGTGCCGGGCGGCGCGGAAGGCACGTTGGCAATGATGGATGATGCTGAGACGCTCAACTTCCTGGCCGAAAAAGGCAAAACCGCTCGCTACATCACCAGCGTTTGCACTGGCTCATTAGTGCTGGGAGCGGCAGGGTTATTGAAAGGCTACAAAGCGACTTCTCACT
>CAZRXE010000216.1:0-3604 GCA_964603695.1 uncultured Heliomicrobium sp. | reverse complement strand
CTAACGCCTCATCCGTGGTTATCTGTAATCCTTTTGCCCTGTCGTCTGATGGCTTCCTCTGACGATTTTCAGTGATTGGCTCGGAAAGAGTAGCGCGAACGTGCAAATTTGCTGCGCTCGTCGCGCGTTTTGCAAAAGTTGACCTAGAATTTACTAAATGGCACAGACTTTCCGTTTAGCGTCGGCGTCACACCGTCGGAAGATTGAATATTCAAAAAATCAACGGAGAGACTGAATGAAAAAATCGTCACTGTTTTTGCTTCTCATCTGTTTTGCGCTCAATTTGAGTCACGGTTATGAAACCTCGCGAGCCAAAACATCTGTTCCGGCGCAAGCCGCATTGGTTAATGCGGCCAGTTATGAAGCGGTGGTTGCGCCAGGTTCAATCGGCGCGCTGTTCGGCGCGAGTCTTTCGACGCAAACGCAACTTGCTTCCGTTTTGCCTTTGCCCGCCGTGCTGGGCGGAACGTCGGTCAAAATCGCGGGCAAATCTGCGCCACTGTTTTTCGTTTCGCCGTCGCAGATCAATTTGCAAGTGCCCAGCGGCATCAGCGCGGGCGCAGCAACGGTCGAAGTGTTCAGCGGCACCGGCGCAACGCCGATTGCCACTGGAAATGTGACCGTGGCGGAAGCCTCGCCAGGCATTTTCACAGTGGGCGCTACCGGGCGCGGGCAGGCAATTGCGCTCAATTCCGATTTTTCCATCAACGCCGGCTTCGATCTTTTCCCCGGTTCCAGACCGGAAGCTGCCGGCAATTACGTTTCCATTTTTGCAACGGGCATTGGCGGGACGAGTCCGGCGGTTGCTGATGGACAGGCCGCGCCGGGTTCGCCAGTGGCCACGGGCGTCGGCGCGACAACTGTCACCATCGGCGGAGTTCAGGCGCAGGTCTTGTTCAGCGGGCTGGCACCGGGTTTCGTGGGGTTGTGGCAAATCAATGTGTTGCTGCCTGAAAACCTGCCGACCAATCCAGCCACCAGTTTGCGCGTTACCAAATTCAGAACCGGCGGCGAAACGACGCTGGCCGTTGTCAGTCGTAATGAATACGGAACCGTCAGCGGCAAGGTGATGGATGCGCTGAGTGGCGGCGCGTTGCGCAATGCGACGATGAAGCTGGAACGCGCCGGGCAATCCGCGCGTCTGACGACGACTGATGCGCAGGGCGCGTTCAGTTTCCAGGTTGTGCGCGCGGGCAGTTACAGTCTGGAAGTTTCCGCCACTGGTTTTCTGGCCGAAACGCAAACCGTCACCATCGTCAACGGACAGACAGCGACCGTCGCCGTCACACTGACCAAACAAAAACCAAACGTCATAGTCATTGTCGCCGATGATCTGGGCTACGCCGATCTGGGCATTCAGAGCAGTGCGGACATCGTTACGCCGAATATTGATTCGATCGCGCGCAACGGCATTCGCTTCACGAACGGGTATGTCACCGCGCCAGTCTGCGCGCCTTCGCGAGCCGGTTTTTTGACTGGGCGCTATCAACAGCGGTTCGGGTTGGAATTGTTGCCGAATGAAGGCGACACGACTTTTGGCCTTTCGCTGAACGAAATAACGCTGGGCAATCGAATGAAGGCGCAGGGTTATGCGACGGCAGCCATCGGCAAATGGCATTTAGGCACGCAATCGCAGTTCGCGCCACAACAGCGCGGCTTCGACGAATTCTTCGGCTTTCTGATCGGAATGCATTCCTATACGAACTGGAATCAGCCGAATAATCCAATCCTGCGCGGCACTCAGGCGGTGGTGGAAAACACTTATTTGACCGACGCTTTTTCGCGCGAAGCGGTGGATTTCATCCAGCGCAATCAAAGCCGCCCGTTTTATCTGCATCTGGCTTACAACGCGCCGCACGATCCGATGCAGGCGACCAGCGATTATCTGTCGCGTTTTCCGGACATCACCGACACGAATCGGAAAACCTTTGCGGCGATGATGGCCGCGATGGACGACGGCGTCGGACAGGTGCTGGCAAAGCTGCGCGAACTGAAGTTGGAAGAGAACACGATGATTGTGTTCTTCAGCGACAACGGCGGCATCCCGCGCGTCAATACGTCGAAAAACGATCCGTTCAACGGCCAGAAAGACCAATTGCTGGAAGGCGGCATACGCATTCCTTTTATGATGCAGTGGAAGGGTTATTTGCCCGCGGGCGCGATCAGCAATACGCCGATCACTTCACTTGACGTTTTGCCGACGGCTGTTTCGGCGGCGATGGGCAGGAAGTTTTCAGATGTAACACTGGATGGCGTGAATCTGATTCCGTTTTTGTTGGGTGCGGAAACGGCTTTGCCGCACGACAAGCTTTTCTGGCGTTCGGGCGCAACGCAATACGCGGTTCGCGTCGGCGACTGGAAACTGCTCTTTTTTCAAAACTCCACGCGGCTTTACAATCTGGCGACGGACCAATCCGAAAGCACCAATCTAGCCGCTTCCAATCCGACGAAGCTCGCCGAGCTGAAAACCATTTACGATCAATGGAACGCGCAGTTGCCGCCCGCGCCGTAAAACGATTTTTGTTTGACAGGATTGCCAGGGTTTTTTTCAGGATTAACAAGATCACCTAACATCCCGAAAATCCTGAGACAAATCCTGAGAATCCTGTCGCTTATGATTCCCAACGAAAATACAAGCTTCTTCTAGCGGCCTTCGCTGGAAGGCGGCACGACGCCTTTCAAGCGCATATACACGGCCATATAACCGTATTCTTCGTTGGAGTGAGAAATCGTTCCGGCCAGCGCGCCGAGCCGTGTGCGTTGGCGATTGCCCATGGTCACCAACTCAACGGCCTTGGCGTCGGTCAGGCCGTCCACGACCTTGTCGCAAATCGCAAAGGATTCTTTCAATGCGGCGACCAGATCGGCTTTTGAAGTCTTGGCACCGGCGTTCAGATTTTTTTGCTCGCCGGCAAGCATTGAGCAGGTGCGCGCCTGAGAATCGGCAACGTGTCCGATCAACTGGCCGAAGGTGCGCACGTCGGCAGTGGCTTTGAAACCATAGTGCTCTTCGGGCATTTTCTCGGCCATTTTGGTCAGATTGTTTTTCACGCCGTTGTACATCTGTTTCAGTTCGGCGCTGAGCGGATTCGGATTTTGCGCGGGTTGGGCGTTTTGCGCGGGCGCTGCGTTTTGAGCGTAAAGCGTGCCGGCGAAAACGACGGCGAGAATAAGCGTGGAGTAGCGTTTCATTGGTTATTCCTTTCCTGAGTGGTTGTACGTTGACGGTTGTCGAAAGCGAGGCTTTCGCTTGCTTGCTCCGACGTGAAGGGATGAAAACAGGTTACGAAGAATCATTCCGCGCCCAGATAAACGTAGCGCAGCACAAACAGCGCGGCCAGCACATAAACCAGCGGACTGGCTTCGCGCGCGCGACCGGTCAGCACTTTCAACAGCGGATAAAAGATAAAGCCGATGGCTAGACCGTTGGCGATGGAAAAGGTCAGCGGCATGGCCAGAATCGTCAGAAACGCCGGAACCGCTTCGGTCAGGTCTTCCCAATCAATGGCTTTCACGGCGCTAATCATCAGTGCGCCGGTCAGGATCAAAGCTGGCGCGGTGGCGATGGGCGGAATCGCGCCGGCAATCGGCGAAAAGAATACGG
>CAZRXE010000215.1:0-1609 GCA_964603695.1 uncultured Heliomicrobium sp. | reverse complement strand
CCCAAGCAATCCGCGCAATGAAAACCGGATCATTCTTAAAACTTGTGAACCGGGTCGGCGACCACAGCGTATGCTTGGCCGAAATCCTATTTCCAATTTGATCCAAACAATTTTGAGGCAACACTTATGGCTTACAACCTTCCGCTCATTCTGATGGAAGACCTGACCAAAGTATTCCGCAACGGCGGCGTCGAAACGCGCGTTCTGAACGGCATTGACCTGACTATCAATCGCGGCGAATTCGTCGTCATCTTCGGCCCTTCGGGTTGCGGCAAATCCACGCTGCTGGCCATTGCCGGACTGCTCGATTCGCCCAGCGCCGGCATTTACAGTTTCAACGGCCAGCCGGTGCAGGAGTTGAAACTTTCCGACCGCGCGCGCATTCGCAACCAGGACATAGGTTTCGTCTTTCAGAACTTCAATCTGATCGGCGATATGTCCGTGCAGGAAAATGTCGAACAGCCGCTCAGTTATTCCAAAATGCGTCCCGCCGACCGCAAAGAGCGCGTGCAGGCGGCGCTGGCTCAAGTCGGACTGACGGACCGCGCCCGTCAGCGTCCCAGCCAACTTTCCGGCGGTCATCAACAATTGGTTTCCATTGCCCGCGCCATTGTCGGCAATCCGACTGTGCTGCTGGCCGACGAACCGACAGGCAATCTGGATTCGGCCAGCGGCGAAGTGGTGATGAATCTGCTCAAACAACTTCATGCCAACGGCACGACGGTTTGTCTGGTCACGCACGACGCACGCTTTCTGCATCTGGCCGACCGCCACATCAAAATGCTTGATGGAAAATTGTTTGAAGGCGAAGAACACCCTTTCCCGACACCGACGAATTAGCTGAAGCTCCCTGGGAGCGCAGTCTTTCCAGCATTCATTTCTACACAAATGCCTGATGCCACCGCCTTCCGTGGCACTTGCGTAGAAACGAATGACTGCGCTCCCAGGGAATCAATGACCTGCTTCGGCGCTGAGCGGCATCGCTTCCGGTGGCAGCGCCGAAGCCACGATGGATTGTAAATGCTCGGCTTGCAGTTGCTGGTAGTGCCTCAATTCAGAATGGTCGGCGGGCCGCGAAAGCCATAGCGGTTCGTGATAAATGACTTTGACCTTGAACGGGCATGGAAAAAAGTGGTGCGGCGAAAACGCCTTGTAACCGCCCAGAATCGTTACCGGTACAATCGGCGCATCCGTTTCAATCGCCAAACGAATCACGCCTGGTTTGAATGCTTCCAGCCGTCCACTTCGAGTTCGCGCGCCTTCGGGGAAAATCATCAGCCCGCCGCCCGCGCGCAATTGTTCCAGCGAAGCCTTGAGCGCCGCGCGGTCGCCGCGCTCCAGATTCACCGGAAACGAGCCATAAGCCCGCATCAGCGGCCCGATCAACGGCAGCTGCGTCATACGATCCCAGGTCATATAGCGCAGCGGGCGATTGATCGGAATCGAAACCCACAGCGGATCAAAGTAACTGACGTGATTCGGCGCGACGATCATCGCGCCCGTTTTCGGCACACGCTCCGCGCCTTCAAATTCGATGCGGAAATAGAGCCTCGAAAAGACGCGCACGAGCAGGCGCGAAATTTGGAAAAGCCAGACTTTATTCATTGCT
>CAZRXE010000214.1:0-3115 GCA_964603695.1 uncultured Heliomicrobium sp. | reverse complement strand
ACTGAAAGAAATGCCGGAAAGCTTCGAGCGGCGTAGCGGCGTGCTGATGGCTTTCAGAGTCTTCTGAAAGTTTCGCGCGTTGGTCAGGAAATGATAGGTGAAACCGTGCCGCGCGATGATGTCCAGGCATTCGCCGAAACGCGGATGCATGGGCGGTTCGCCACCGGTGATGGCGACATGTTTGTAACCTAGCGGTTTGGCGTCGGTCAGGATTTTGTCCAGGAGTTCAGGCGACAGAAAGAGGTCTTTGTTATTTTCAGCGCCGCCGCGATAAATGCTGCGGAAGCAGTGCGTGCAGTCCAGGTTGCAGACGTTGTTCAGTTCGATTCCGATACGTGGCATAGGTGAACGATGTCCAAGATTGAATTTATTGAGGATTGGGGTTTCGATAGGGCAACGGCGATTTCAACGAAGGCGGATTCTACAATGCCAAAACTGCAAAAGCGAACGCGAAGTTTCGCTATTTCCATCGTTTCAAGGCCATTCAGGTTATTGCGGCATTTCATACCCGTAGGCTATGATGGCGCGCCTTGTGGCGGAGGGACGCCCGATACTGCCGCCACTGTTAGTACTCGCATAGACCGCCTGCCGGTCGAGATTAAATTCCAGCAGGAGAGAGCAACCGCACTTTTTGGAGCGGCATCACAGACACCGACGAGTTGCGCCGAAGTTCTTTAAGCACACCTTCAACGCTGCGCCGTCGTCATTCCTTTATAACAGTCCGTGATGCTTGCTTGGGGGCAAGTGAACTTACGTGACAGCGAATGGGATCTACAATGCCAAGTCGGATTTCGATTTGGCTCAGGCGTCAGCGCGTGGAGACATCAAGGCTTTCGAGACGCTTTACGAACGCCATCATCGCCGCGTGTACAGCTTGTGTTTGCGCATGCTGGCCAACGCAACGGAAGCGGAGGACCTGACCCAGGAGGTTTTTATTCAACTCTTTCGCAAGGTTGGCAGCTTCCGCGGCGAATCGGCCTTCACAACTTGGTTACACCGAATGACGGTCAATCACGTTTTGATGCACTTTCGCAAGCGCGGCGTGAAGTACGAAAAGACGACCGAAGAAGGCGAAATCGGCGATCTACAAGACATCATTCAGTCGGTTGCCGAACGCCCTCATCACGTAGATCGTCTGGCGCTGGATAAGGCGGTCTCAGATTTGCCGCGCGGATACCGCACGGTGTTCGTACTGCACGATGTTGAAGGTTTTGAGCACGAGGAAATCGCCAAAATGCTGGGTGTTAGCGTCGGCACCTCGAAATCGCAACTGCATAAAGCAAGAATGCGATTGCGAGAGTTCTTAAACAAAAAGGCTTGATTCGTCAGGACGCGCCGGATGGTAGACAGTTGGCAACCAATTTGTCCTCACCCCCGATGATTATTGCCGCTGGTTATCGAGAGAAAGAGAAGTAGCAACGTTTAATAGGGGAGTTGTATGGAATGTCGAGCCGTAATCGAATCGTTGTCTGATTATCTGGATGGCCAGCAGCGCCACGGGATGCCGGAAAACGAGAAATGCTCAATCGAAGAACATCTGGTCGTTTGCCCCAAGTGCCAGACTCTGAAGTTGGAATTGACCGAAATCAAAATCGCCGCGCGTGAATTGCCTTTGCATACGCCGCCGCGCGCGTTGTGGCTGAACATCGCCAATGCGCTGGAAGCCGAACTGCCTGCGTCGGAACGAAAGACACGCGAGGAATTCCCGAAGGAAACCTGGTGGGAGCGGTTGACCGCGTGGAAGTTTACTTTGAATTTCCCGCAACTGGCAGGTGCTGCCGCGTTGGCTGTGGCGCTGATCGCAACCGGGATTTACAGCCTTTCGAGCCGGAAGCCGAATCCGACCGAGTTCAATTTGAATGGCGTGCAAACGGCTTTGCTGCCGGGCGAAAACGAAATCAAAGCCGAATTAGATCGCCAGTTGACCGAAATCAATGCACGCAAAGCGAGTTGGGAACCGCAGGTTCGCGCCGATTTCGAGCAGCAGTTGGCGAAGATTGAAAGCGCACTCGAAACCTGTCGTGCGCAATTGTCAGGCAATCCGGCTGACCGCACGCAACAGCAAGCTTTGCGCGGGCTGTACGATGAAAAGCGCAGCCTGTTGGAAAACGTGGCGCGACAGAAATAGCTTGATAATCTGTGTGAGTTGGGAGTTCGGAGGCGTTAGCGGTAAACTGAGAAGGAGCTTATTCACTCCGAACTCAGGAAGGACGCATCAGGCTGAAATTCGCAAATGGCGAAGTTCAGCAAGAAACTAATGACCTCCACTCCCGGCTTTCGCAACAAAGAGCGACGCGCGCAAAGCAGGAATACCGATTCCAAACTGCTTCAGCCGCCCCAGCGAAAATTCGTTTCCACTTTCGATCATCTTTCCGCGATTTCAGCGGAAACCGTTGGCGTTCGTATTTTCAACCGATTGCTGACGGTTTTTCTGATTCTGTTCGTCCTTTCAGTTCCTCATTCCATCGCCGCCGCGCAGATCAGTCTGGGATTAGGCTTGCTCGCCTGGATCGGTCGCGATGTGGCCGCGCGACGCTTTCATTTTGCCCGAACATCGCTGGATTTCCCCTTGCTGTGCTTTGCGGGGCTGACCATCCTGTCTTCCTTTCTTTCCGTGGAACCGGAAATCAGTTTGCCGAAATTAAAAACTTTGGTGCTGTTTGGCGTGGTCTATTTGCAGGCAACCAACCTCAGCGTTCGCGGCGCAAAGCTTTTAACCGGAGTATTGATCGCCTCCAGTTTGTTCGGCGTGGGGTTTAGCTTGATGGAAAAGCTGTACGGACGAGGAATGGTCATCACCGCGATTGAAGGAAGCAGTCCCTTGCGACAGAGCAATCTGTTGCCGGGCGATGTCATTTGGATGATTGCTCGGCAACGGGTCTTTTCGCCGGAAGATGCCGCCGCAATCATTCGCCGTCATCAACACGGCGAGACATTGGATGTGGAAGCTTTGCACGCGGGTGATCCGGTTCCAGTGACATTGACTGTTACGGACGAATTGAAGTTGCGTCCGAACCCGCTGGGCATTTCGGTCAATGGACGCAGCCGCCAGTTTCGCGTTTCGGGCTTTTCGCGGCAGTTCCTGACCTACGCCGAACAGATGCAGATTCTGGCG
>CAZRXE010000213.1:0-2604 GCA_964603695.1 uncultured Heliomicrobium sp. | reverse complement strand
ATCTGGCTGTGCCGTTCAACGCCAGCAATGCGGCGGGCGCGTTGGTGGTCATCAATCATCTGATGTCGCCCGCGCACACTTTGGAACAGGGCAGGGAATTGGGATCACTGTTTCCGCTCGCGCTCGAAAGCCTGTCGCCTGCGGATCGTGCCGCCGCCGAAGCTCTGCCGCTTGGCCCCGCGACGCTTTCGATTGCCGAACTGGCGCGGCATCAACTTGCCGAACCCGACAGCGAATATCTGGAGCGGCTGGAAAAAGACTGGCGCGAAAAGGTGCTGCGGCAATGACGGAAGTGAAACTGCAAAACCTTTCTGTGAATTATGGCCGGACGCAGGCGCTGTGCGAATTTACGCTGACGATTGGCGCGGGCGAGCTTGTGGCGCTGCTCGGGCCGTCTGGATGCGGCAAAACTACTGTCCTGAAAGTCGTCGCCGGATTGCTTGCGCCCGGCGGCGGCGAAGTCCTGTTTGACGACGCTTCCATTTTGCCGATTCCTGCGGAACGGCGCGGCGCAACGATGGTCTTTCAAAAACCGCTGCTCTTTCCGCATCTGACCGTTGCGGAAAACGTTGCCTTCGGATTGAAGATGCGCCGAATGAACAAGGCCGAAATCGCCAAGCGCGTGGCCGAAGCTTTGCAATGGGTGCGGCTGGAAGGTTACGAACGCCGCAAACCGAACGAGCTTTCGGGCGGTCAGGAACAGCGTGTGTCGCTGGCGCGCGCGCTCATCACTGAACCGCGCGTGTTGTTGCTGGACGAACCGTTTTCGGCGCTCGATGAAAACCTGCGCGGCGAAATGCGGCAGCTCGTGCGCGAACTTCAACAGCGATTGCGCATCACCACGATCTTCGTCACGCACGATCAACGCGAAGCCTTCGCCGTCGCCGACCGTGTGGCGCTGTTGCTGGACGGGCGCATTGAACAAGCCGGCGCGCCGCGCGATTTGTTGATGGAACCGGCAAGCGCGCAATCCGCGCGGTTTTTCGGTTGGAAGCTGTTGCCAAGCGAAGAGCAACGTGTGACGGTGTTTCGCCCGGAAGCGGCGCAACTTTGCGCCTGCGATGGCAGCAAAGGGATTTTGACCGGCAGACTGGAAGCCCTGCTGGATTTGGGCGCGCGCCGGCAATGGCGCGTGCGTTTGGCGAATGGTGAGGTTTTGGAAGCCGAACAACTGTCCGCGCCTTGCGAGTGTTTGCCGCGTGTCGGCGATGACATTCAACTGCTCTTGCCGGAAAATGCGCTGCGCTGTTTTTCGTCAAATTGAATCGAAGGAGATTTCATGCCTGAACCAAGTCAATGGCTGTTTCCCGCGCACACCGACCGTGTGAAATACGACCGCGCGATGGAACGATTGTCCGATCTGCACATTTACACCGGCTCGAAATGCAATCGCGAATGCGATTTCTGCATCGTCTCCGGTCGCCCCGATGGCTGGTATCAACCGATTACCGAGGAAACGTTGGAAGCCGCGCTGGGATTGGTTCCGATGGACGGAGTCATCAAATTTTACGGCGGTGAACCGACCGTCGCGCCGGACAATTTGTTGTGGGCGATGCGCCGTTTGCGCGAACGCGGCTTTCAAGGCTGGTTCACTATTTTCAGCAACGGCGTGCTGGCCGACCGAATTGTCAAACTGCTGGAAGCCGACGACCGCACCGATGTCGTCTTGAATTATTCGATCCTGCACGGCGAAGACGCCGAACCGATTCCGCCCGATTCGCTGGCCAAGCTGCAAGCTTTTGATGCCGCCCATCCGGGCCGCATCACCTCTTCGCACGCGGGCGTATTTCCATTCGGGCGCGGCGTTAATTTCGTCGCCGAAGTCGGTCAACAGCACATCACCGAGCGCATGAACACTTCGATGGCGAAGAAAATGGAAATCGGCGAACTGGACGAAACCAAAATCGCCGAAGCCGAAGCGCGCAATTTTCGACTCTGTCCGCGCTGTCGCCCGGTCGTAGGCACTGACGGACGCCATCACGCCTGTCCCTTTGCCGTCGAATCCACGATGCCGCATTTCGATATGGGCGCGGTGACGGATTCATCGGAAGAAGTGCTGGCGCGCTATCAACGCTTTCTGGATTGGATCAACGACGTGCTGGAACCGGAAGCCGAGCGGCGGCAACTTCATCCCTGCCTGGTTTGCACGCACCATCTGGACGCGCTGCCGACGCCTTGAACTTTCGGCAAGCTTCATTTCCCTGATAACACTTCGCTGCTTATTTTCTATTTGTCATATGAAATTTGAAATTGGCGATTGACCAACCAATTCAGGCATTTCTCAGCAGTAGGGGCAATCAATGACAAATGAAAAATTCCAACTGGCCTATGGAAAATGAAAGAACACTGTTACTTTCTTTTCAAGACTTATAAAACTTGCTGAGCTTTCAAGCCGCCAGCGCCTGGTAACAATTGGCTTTGGCGACGGGCGCGAATTTCGTCAGATGCCCGCGCAGCATTCGCCGCCCGCGATTGAGCCGAGACATCACAGTGCCGATGGGGATGTCGAGCGTGGCGGCGACTTCCTTGTAAGAAAACTCCTGCACATCGGCCAGCAGAATCACCGCGCGGAAATTCATCGGCACGCGGTTGAGTGCGGCCAAA
>CAZRXE010000212.1:0-1657 GCA_964603695.1 uncultured Heliomicrobium sp. | reverse complement strand
GTTTTATGACCGGTTTCGCGGGCGCTTGATGTTCCCGATTTGCGACACCCAATCGCGCGTTGTCGCCTTTGGTGGACGCATCATCAGCGAAGGTGAGCCGAAGTACCTGAATTCGCCTGAAACCGCCGTTTACACCAAAGGGCAGCATTTATTCGGCCTGAGCCATTCGCGCGATTCGATTCGTCAGCGCGATTACGGAATTTTGGTCGAAGGTTATTTAGACTTTCTGATTCCGTTTCAGGAAGGCGTTCGCAATCTGGTGGCGAGTCTGGGAACGGCGTTGACGGAAAATCAGGTTCGGTTGTTGGGACGCTACACGCGCAAGGTCGTGGTCAATTTCGACCCTGATTCGGCGGGGGTTTCGGCGACAAAACGTAGTCTGGAGATGCTTTTGGGCGAAGGCTTCAAGGTCAATGTGCTCACTTTGCCGGACAACCTGGACCCGGATGAGTTCGTCAGAGAGCGCGGCGCGGACGGCTATCTGAAATTACTAAAGCACTCCCAAGCGTTTCTCGACTACATCGTCGAACAAGCCGTCGCCGCGAACGATCAAACACGACCTGCCGGTAAAGTCGAAACGATCAACGCTATTCTGCCGTACTTGAAATTGGTCAAAGACCGCATCGAACGCGCTGAGCAGTTCGAGCGCATCGCTGACCGGGTGAAAATTGACAGCAAATTGATTCGCGATGAGTTCAGAAAAGCCGTCGAAACTCGCCAGGAAAAGGTCAGCGCGCGCGCCGTCACTGCTTCCGTGGCCTTGAAACCGGCGGAGCGGAAGTTGCTTGAGATTTTGCTCGCCTGTCAGCCAGTTCGGGGACGGATGAGTTACCAAATGACCGAAGAAGATTATTTCGGCCTTAGAACCGAAAAACTTTTTCACCTGATTTTTGAATTTGAGCGTCAACAGGAAGAGATGTCTTATCCGAATTTGAGCCGGCAGCTCGACGACGAGCAATTGACTCGTGATTTGCTACCGCAATTGATGGTGAGCGGCACGGACTTTGAATCCACGGATCAGGACACTTTGACAAAAGCCGAACGCGAGGCGGAGGAAAGTCTCCATAGTTTGCGCTGCGGAAAATTGGCCGATAAACAATTGGCACTGCAAGCAGAATTGAACCATGCGCAACGCGAGAACAACACCGCACGTTTAGGAGAGTTGATGATGCTCAAGTTTGAATTGGCGAAGCAGGAAAAGGAATTGGCGCGACGAACCGGCAAGTGAGATGGATGCCGAACAAATCAAAAAACACCGACGCCAAACCGCTAACCTGTCCAGCGCGTAACGAAAGAAAGAAGTAAAACACAAGGAAGTGAAAGTTTGCATTGCGGCGTTTCGCGCGTCGCGATGAAAGGAGTGACCAAGTGGAAGAGAAATACACTGATGATGTGCAAAAGCTTCTGGACATGGGCATGGGAAAGGAAAAGCCTTTCCTGAGCTACGACGACATCAACCAGGAGTTGCCGGAGGGTTTGGTTTCGCCTGACGACATTGAAGATATTTTTGCCGCCTTGGGCGGCGAAGGCATCACGATTGGCGATTCCGAGGAAAAGTTTCTGGAATCCGCCGCCGCCGCCGCCAACATGGACAAAAAGGACGATTCAGGTGAAGAGGAAATCGAACTTGATTTGTCGCCGGGCAATCTGGAAAAAA